>JBDTOW010000809.1:0-3003 GCA_039933075.1 Verrucomicrobiota bacterium
GAAACATTAGTGAAGCGAGAGCGACACATCCCCAGCCAAACCAGTCGCCGAAACGCTGATAAAGAGTCGCCTGTCGCTTTTGGCCATCGGGCAGCAGAGGGATTGCGGCGATCTTGAAGCCGGCGCGGTAGATGTCCTTGGAATCTCGAAAATTGACTTCGTGAAGGCGCCCGGCCGAATCAACCCAGCACGTGAGCCCGTTGTTGGCGCAGCGCACGAGCGGTAAACCATTTTCCACCGCCCGAAACACCGCGGCCGCCGCGTGCTGCCACTGCGCCGCACTTTCGCCGAACCAGCCATTGTTGGTGAGATTGAGGAGGAAGTCGGTATCGTCCGTCACGTACTCGCGGGCCAGATGGGGAAAGACGTCCTCGAAACAAATCAAAACCGACGTCGTCGCCCGCGGCTTCGATAACTGAAATGGCACCGGGCGATCACCCGGGGTGAAACCGCCGGTGATGGGCGTCAGGTATTTTGTAAACGGCAGCCACCGACTCAGCGGGACGTATTCGCCGAAAATCACCAATCGCCGTTTCCGGTAAATCCCGGCAATTTCGCCCCTCGGATTCAACAGGAAACTGCTATTGAAATAATTTGTGCCCACCGGCTGAGACGATTCAACGACGGTCTGGGCATCGTCCGCTCCGAAAATCATCCAGACGTTATGGCTTACTACGAGATTCGTGATGGCACGGTACATTTCCTGATCGGTATTGGGCAGAGCGGCCTCCGGCCAGACCAGCAGATCCGGTTTGCTCGCCAAGGCCTGCTCCGAAAGTTGAAGAAGTTGCTTGAAGCGATTGTCGCTTTCATTCGCGTCCCAGATGAGCGTTTGCGGAATGCTCGGTTGGACCAGCGCCACCCTTAATTCCCGATCGGAGCGCGGGCCGTGCATCGCTCGCCGAAACCCGAACGCAATTACGACTGCAAGGGTTAACATTGGCAAGGCGATTGCCCCCTTCCATGCCCAACTCCGCGTCGGCTGCCTCACCAGGATGAACACAGTGTTCGCGAACGAAACGGAGAACCATACCACCAGAAACGAAAGACCGTAAATGCCGGTGACCGAAGCAAGCTGGATCAGCGGCAACATTTCGTATTGCGAGACGCCCAGAAGATTCCAGGGGAACCCGGTCAGGAACCGGCCGACCACCATCTCAAGGGCCACCCACACCACCGCGCAGGAAAGTGTCCACCGCAGACGTTGCCCCCAACTCAGCGAGAGGAGAGCCTGTGCCGAGGAGAATGGTCGGAGTCTGGCATCATGCGAAGATTTTCTCGGGAAAAGTTTCCAACCAAGCCAGACCCAAACCGCTGGGTAAAGCGCCAGATATCCGCTCAATGAAAGCCAACCCGCCACCGCTCCGACGGGAAAAGGAATATGAAGAAGCCAGTACAACGAAATGAGGTAGTGAGCCAGGCCCGCGACGTAACCGAGTCGAAACGCTTCGCCGCCACCCCGTCCCAGCGCCGAAAACAACATCAATCCCGGGGCGATCCAGGCCAGGCCGGCCAGACCAATTTTGGGAAAGGAAGCAGCCCATAAAACTCCCGAAGCGATTGCCGCCGCCCCGGGCAATTGAAAATTTGAATTTGCCGCCATTTTCTTCAACTGGCGCAGCTTGCCGAAACCACCGGGAAAAACAAGAGTTCGGCGCGCCGCCGTCCTAATGGAAGTCTCCGGGGATCATGGGGCAGGCTTGCTCTCGGTGATGGTGAGGAGGCGGTCCACCTCTACATTTTCCACGATATCCGTGCCACCCCCGATCCAGCGGACCTCAATACGATCGATTTTCTTCCGCTGTCCCAGGCCGAAATGTGGACACATTCCGTAATTGCTTTGATAGCTGCGGCCGCTGTGCACTTCGTCAATCTGGGTCAAGTCGCCAGCGACGATCTTGATCCGAGCGCCGATACCGTCCCGATTGCTCCGAGTTCCGCGCAACCGGACTCCGATCCAATGGTTCTGAGTGGGGCTGTCGTTCCGGAGAATGGTGGGTTCGCGGCGCGAGTTGAGGACGACGACGTCGATGCGTCCGTCATTGTCCAGGTCGTCGAAGGCAGCGCCGCGGCTGCTGCGTTTCACGGCCAGCCCGTCCCCGGAGCGAGCGGAGACGTCTCTGAATTTCCGGTCGCCCGTGTTCTCCAGGAGGATATTGCGGGCCTCGTAACTAGTGGTGTCATCCCAATGCTCGACATTTTCCTGGAGATGGCCGCAGGCCATGAATATGTCGCGGTCGCCATCGTTATCGAAATCGACCAGGCCAACTCCCCAGGTGACCTGGTTGAAAGTGCCGGCGCCAGCGCCGGTGAGGTGGGTCACGTCTTCAAATTGTCCTCGACCCAGATTGCGATAGAGGATGGCCCACTGCTTCTGATAGGAGGTCATATGGAAATCGAGTCGGCCGTCATTGTCGAAGTCACCACATTCCACTCCCATGGTTCCCAGGCCGATTCCGTTGCGGTCGTACGCCAGACCCGAGATCAGCCCGACCTCTTCGAAATGACCCGAGCCGTCGTTCCTCCAGACAAAATTGGCCATCGCATCGTTGCCGACGATGATATCCGTATCCCCGTCGTCGTCGTAGTCGGCGCAGACCACGCCCATGCCCGTCCCGGCGTGGGCCGCAATGCCAGACTCCCGGCTGATATCGGTAAACGTGCCGTCCCCGTTGTTGCGGAAGAGAGTAGCGGGAACAGGTCCGTAAATCATCGGACCGGCATAGGCCGGTTGGCCATTGATAAAACGTGACTGATGCTTCGCGAAGGTGAAATCGCAATAGTTTGCCACGAACAAGTCCAGGTCGCCGTCCTCGTCGATATCCAGGAAGCAGGCGCCAGCGCCGACCCTGTCCCCATTGGCGACCCCGGCCGCAAGGGTGACGTCGGTAAATGTGCCATCCCCGTTGTTCCGGTAAAGGACATTGGGACCGAAATTATTCACGTAGATGTCCGGGTAGCCATCGTTGTTATAATCGCCGACGCACACCCCAAGCGCGTAGC
>JBDTOW010000810.1:0-3001 GCA_039933075.1 Verrucomicrobiota bacterium
CCGGCGCAGCCTGTCCGGGCCAGACTTCCACCGGAGCGGTCTTCGCGGACGTTAACGGAGATGGTTATTTGGATTTGTTGCTCACTTCGATGGGCGGCCCCAACGCTTGCTTTTTGAACGACGGCCATGGTCATTTCACCAACGCCACCGCCGCTGCCGGACTCGTGTCGAAACTGGGGAGCACATCCATGGCGCTGGCGGACATTGACGGCAATGGAACGCTGGACCTTTATGTTGCCAACTACGGAGTTTTTTCGATTCTTCGAACCGGTGGAGCGTTCGGTTTTACCTACGTCAATGGCAAACCGGTTGTCCGCGGACGTTACGCGCAACGCATCAAGGTCGTTGACGGAGTGATGTTTGAACTCGGTGAGCCGGACGTTTTGTATTTGAGTGACGGTAAAGGCAAGTTCACGCCGATCTCGTGGTCGGACGGGAGGTTTCTTGACGAGAACGGCAAACCGCTCGCGCAGACACCGTGGGACCAGGGATTGTCCGTGGTCTTTCGCGACCTCAACGGCGACGGCTTTCCCGACCTCTACGTCTGCAATGACGCGTTCACACCGGATCGCTGCTGGATCAACGATGGCCACGGCCGATTCCGCGCGCTCAACCACCTCGCCTGGCGTTCGACGAGTTATTTTTCCATGGGAGTTGACTTCGCGGACATCGATCGCGACGGCTACGACGATTTTTTCGTCGTGGATATGTTGAGCCGGCAGCATCGTCTGATGCTCACGCAAAGAAGCACAATGCATTCGCAGCCCCGTGTGCCCGGAGGCCTGGACACGCAAATTCAGATCCGGCGCAATACGCTGTTTCTAAATCGCGGCGATGGTACCTATGCCGAAGTTGCCAATTACGGCGGAGTGGCGGCGTCGGAATGGTCCTGGAGCGGCATTTTCCTCGATGTGGACCTTGATGGATGGGAGGACATTTTGATCAGCAACGGTTTCCCCCACGACGTGGACGACGCCGACACCAAGCAGCGTGTCCTGCGCATGACGAGTGAAGAGTCCAGGAAATCGCTTCCCTTGTTCCCGCGGCTGTCCACGCCGAACGTCGCCTTCCGCAACCAACACGACCTGACGTTTCGCGAAGTGGGTAAGGAATGGGGCTTTGACTCGCTCGAAATCTCCAACGGCATGGCCTTGGCGGATCTGGACAACGACGGCGACCTCGATGTCGCGGTAAATTGCCTGAATGGGCCGGCGTTGATTTACCGCAATGAAACCGCCGCCCCACGGCTCGCCGTGCGCCTGCGCGGCAAATCCCCCAACGTTCAGGGCATTGGAGCTAAAATAAAAATCTACGGTGGTTCGGTGACGCAAAGCCAGGAAGTCATTTGCGGTGGACGTTACATGTCGGGCGATGACCCGACGCGGGTTTTTGCGGCCGGCAAATCGACCAATCTCACGATTGAAGTGACCTGGCGCACGGGCACGCGAAGTACCGTGCGCAACTGCCAGCCGAATCACATCTATGAAATCGATGAGGCGTCGGGGGCGGGCGTCCTGAGTTCAGACGTGGGAGCGTCGGAGCGTCCAAGCGTCGGAGCGCCGGAGCGTGCGAGCGTCGGAGCGTCAGAGCGTGGGAGAGCCACCGGGACGAATTCGGAGGATCACGCTTCACGCTCCACGCTCCACGCTTCACGCTCCACACCGCTCTTCGAAGATGTCAGTGAGTTACTGCGCCACCGGCATTATGAAGAATTGTTCGACGACTTCGCGCGGCAGCCGCTCCTGCCCAATCGTCTGAGCCAGCTCGGGCCGGGAATTGCGTGGTTCGATGTGGATGGAGATGGTCACGACGACTTGATTGTCGCCAGCGGCAAAGGCGGCAAGCTGGCCATGTATCGCAACGATCCGAAAAAAGGCTTTCAACTGATCGAGTCTCCTGCTTTGACCAATTCGGCAGCGCGGGATCAAACCACGATTCTCGGATGGGCTTCTTCGCCGGGAGTCAACTCCCTGCTCGTTGGCTCGGCCAATTACGAGGATGGCTCGACCAACGGCGAGTCGGTTCTTCGTTACGATTTTCAAAACGGAATCTTAAAGAGTGCGCCCGGCCTGCCGGGACAACTGTCAAGTGTCGGTCCGCTGGCGCTGGCGGACATGCATGGCGCCGGTAAGATGGATCTGTTCGTTGGCGGACGTGTCATTCCTGGCCGCTATCCGGAAGCGGCTTCTTCGCACATTTATCACCGCGACGAACGGGGATGGCAATGGGACGTGGAACATTCCCGCCTTTTGGAAAAAGCAGGTTTGGTCAGCGGCGCGGTCTGGAGCGACCTGGACGGGGATGGTTTTCCCGAATTGATTTTGGCGTGTGAATGGGGGCCAATTCGGGTGTTCAAGAATCAGGCGGGAAAACTGCGCGAAGCAACCGCGGAATCAGGCTTGGATAAGTTCACGGGCTGGTGGACCGGCGTCACCACCGGCGACATCGACGGTGATGGGCGGCTCGACATAATTGCGGGCAATTGGGGGCTGAACAGCGCTTATCATGCGAGTCGTGAGCGGTCAACGCGCCTTTATTTCGGCGATCTCAACAACAGGAGATTTCTGGATTTGATCGAGGCGGAAGACGATAAAGACGTTGGTATCGTTCCACGTCGTGATTTCAATGCAATGTCGGCGGCCCTGCCATTTCTGGGCACGAAATTCTCCACTCACCGTGCCTTTGCCAGTGTTACGATGACGGAAGTGCTGGGCGATAAAATTGGGCAGGTTCGAGGACTCTCAGCGAACACGCTGGCTTCCATGATCTTTTTTAATCGCGGAAACCGTTTTGAAGCTGTGGCGCTGCCGCGTGAAGCGCAACTGGCTCCGGTGTTCGCGGTCTGCGTGGGAGATATGGACGGAGACGGAATTGAAGATGTTTTTCTGGGGCAGAACTTTTTCGCTACCCATCCTGAAATGCCGCGCCTGGATGCCGGGCGCGGCCTCTGGCTGCGTGGTGACAAAACGGGTAAATTGATTCCGGTGCCAGGACAAGAATC
>JBDTOW010000811.1:0-2995 GCA_039933075.1 Verrucomicrobiota bacterium
AAGAGCCGGAGAACATGGGTGCGTGGCGCTATTTGCGAATTCAATTCCTGGAACGGTTGTTCGGCCAATTTCCGTTTCGCGGTGTATACCGCCCGGCGGCGGCCAGTCCGGCCACTGGATCCCACAGCAGTCATGAGAAGGAACAGGAAACAGTTCTCAAACAGGCCTTTGAGATCTCATAGCGGCGCGATGTTGATTTCGGATGGCGGCGACCTCACAATCCACGACAAACTTTTATGGCAATTGAGTTGAAAGTCCCGTCTTTCGGTGAATCGATCACCGAAGTAGAAATTGGCGAATGGCTCAAGCGCGAAGGCGATGCGGTGGGCAAAGATGAAAACATCGTCTCGATCGAATCCGAAAAAGCAACGGTAGATCTCCCCGCACCAGCGGCTGGCATCCTGGCAAAAATCCTGAAGAAAAAGGGCGAGCCCGCGAAGGTTGGGGAAACGATCGGATTGTTGGAAGCAACCCGGTCCGACCCTGCCGCCACCGAAAAGAAATCAGCGGAATTGCCGGGGGCGCCACCCGCCGCACCTGCGCAAAGAGAGGCTGCGGAGAAACCGGCGGACACCGTTTCCGCGCCCGGCAGCAAACGTGAAAAGCCTTTTGTCATGCCGGCCGCTCAACGCGCGTTGGAAGAACGCGGCCTTTCCCCGGAGGCGGTCACGGCGACAGGGCCGGGCGGCCGGCTGCTGAAGGAAGACGTTTTGCGCCCTGGCGAAAACAAGCCGAAGGCAGACATGCCGGCGAAGGCTACCGCGGTCACACCAAAGAGCGACACTTCGGCGTTTCCCCGCGAAGAGGAACTCGTGCCCATGACCCCGTTGCGACGAAAGATGGCTGCGCGCCTGCTCGAGGCGCAGCACAACGCCGCTTTGCTCACGACGGTCAACGAGATTGACATGTCCGAAGTCATGTCGTTGAGGAAGGAATTCGGCGAAGTCTTCCAAAACAGGAATGGAGTGAAGCTCGGATTGATGTCCTTTTTCATCAAGGCAACCATCGAAGCTTTGAGGCAGAGTCCGGATCTGAATGCCGAGGTGCGGGGCACGGAAATTGTCTATCGTAATTATTATGATATCGGCGTGGCGGTAGGCGGCGGCAAGGGACTCGTCGTCCCGGTCTTGCGCAATGCAGAACGCTTGAGTTTCGCCGAGGTCGAAGCGGCGATTGGAGATTTCGCCAGGCGCGCGAAAGAAAACAAACTGCTGCCCCAGGAACTCCTCGGTGGGACCTTCACGATCAGCAACGGCGGTGTTTACGGCTCGTTACTATCCACACCGATCGTCAACCCTCCACAGAGCGGCGTTCTGGGCATGCACACGATTCAGGATCGCCCCGTCGCGCGCGATGGCAGCGTGGTAATTCGGCCCATGATGTATGTCGCCCTGACTTACGACCATCGCATTGTGGATGGCCGCGCAGCGGTAACTTGTCTGAAACGCATCAAGGAAATTATCGAGAAACCGGCGAGGATGTTGCTCGAAGTGTGATGTCGAGGGCTCAGGACACAGCGTGTGATCAAACGATTTTCGAATTAACCCGCCTGCGCGCCATCCATTCATTTCGTTCTGTCCCATGAATTCACCGGAATACGATCTCATCGTCATTGGCGCCGGGCCGGGCGGTTACGTGGCGGCGATTCGTGCCGCACAACTGGGCTTGAAAGTCGCCTGCGTCGAAAGGGAAAGTGCGCTGGGTGGGACCTGCCTGCGGATTGGCTGCATTCCCAGCAAAGCGCTGCTTGAGTCGAGCGAGCTTTTCCAGGAAGCGAAAATGGGTCTCACCAGCCACGGCATTCGCTTCCCAAGCGTTGAACTTGACCTGGCGGCGATGATGGGCCGCAAGGAAAAAGTCGTCTCGACGCTGACAAAAGGGGTCGACTCGCTGCTCAAGAAAAATAAAGTCACCCGCTATGTCGGACACGGGAGAATCGATCGGCCTGGCCGGGTGAGCATTCAAAATCAGCACGAAACCATCGAGCTCAATTCGAAGCAGATCCTCATCGCGACCGGCAGCAAGCCGGCGAGCTTGCCCGGTGTGGCCCTGGACGGCGATCGAATTGGCACAAGCACCGAAGCGCTCGCATACGTGGAGGTGCCTGAACATCTCGTGGTCATTGGCGCAGGTTATATCGGCCTCGAACTGGGCTCCGTCTGGCGCCGACTGGGTGCCAAAGTCACTGTCCTCGAGTATTTCGACCGTATCCTGCCGGGAATGGACGCCGAACTCGCCGCTGACGCCAAAAAGATATTCGAGAAGCAAGGACTGGAGTTTTGGCTGGGCGCAAAAGTGACTGGCGCTCGCGCGGAAGGAAAAGTATGCACCGTCGAATGCGAAAGCCGCGAACCTCTGGCCTGTGACCGCGTGCTGGTTGCGGCCGGGCGTGTGCCCGCCACGGAAAATCTTGGCCTCAATGCCGCCGGGATAGAACTCGACAACAAAGGTCGCATTCCCGTTAACAAGAATTTCGCGACAGCGGTGGACGGAATTTTTGCGATCGGCGACGTTATTGCCGGACCAATGCTGGCCCACAAGGCGGAGGAGGAAGGCATTGCCTGCGCGGAGTATTTGGCGACCGGCCATGGCCATGTGAATTACGACGCGATTCCCGGAGTGGTTTACACGCAACCGGAAATTGCATCGGTAGGCAAGACCGAGGAGCAGTTGAATCAGGAAGGCGTTGTGTTTCGAAAGGGCGTCTTCCCTTTTCGCGCTAACGGACGCGCTTGCACGCTCGGCAAGACCGAGGGGAAGGTGAAACTTCTGGCGGACGCGAAAACCGATCGCATTCTCGGTGCGCATATTCTGGGATTGCACGCGGGAGACCTGATCAACGAAATGGCTGTGGCGATTGCGTTCGGGGCGAGCAGCGAAGATCTCGCCCGGTGCTGCCACGCGCATCCGACGCTGGCGGAGGCCCTCCGCGAAGCGGCGCTGGCGGTCGACGGCCGAACGATCCATCTTTAAACGGGGCGGCCGAAGACAAGAC
>JBDTOW010000812.1:0-2992 GCA_039933075.1 Verrucomicrobiota bacterium
AAGCCCTGTTAATGGGAGTTGTTGACTTCGCCGTTCATTCCTTCAAAGATCTGCAGAAACCGGGGCAGCATGAACGTCATGAAGAAGATGATGATCACCACGCCCACACACGCGACAACCGAGGGATAGATCAGGGCCGAAACGAACTTTGCCTGCACTTCCGCAAAGCGCTCAAAATGGTCGGCCAATCGCCGCAACACGTCCACCAACGAGCCGCTCTGCTCGCCCGCTCTGACCATATTCACATACAGATCGGAAAAGACGCGCGGCTGCTTGGCCATCGCGTCGGAAAGGCTGCGTCCCTCCATCACTTCCGCCTTGAGTTGCTGGCTTACTGCTTTGGAAATCCCCTTCGACTCCAGGTGCGCCATGCTGTTAAGCGCTACGGTCAGCGGCATGCCGGACTTCAGCAAGTTGGCCAATTGCTGCGTAAAAGTCGCCAGCTCCTGAAGCTTGGGCTTGCGCTGCCGCCCGAATAGCTCGCGAATCGCCCGGGGCAGCACTGCCGCGCTCGTTGGCCTCGACGCCGTAGCCCGAGCCGACTGCTTGGCCGCGCCGCCTTTGGCAGCGTCCACAGCGACCGGAAAAAGTCCCAATCGTTCAATCTGCAAAAGCGCCGCCGAACGATCGGCGACGTCCAGAACCCCGAGCACGACTTCACCCGATCGTCGCCGCGCTTTATACGAAAACTGTGGCATCTTCTGTGGTGCGGCACCTTAAGAACCGCTTCTACTAACTAAACCGTTCCTGCCGAAAAGTTCCGAGTTCGATCCAATGTACACCTGTGGCGGCGGTCAACGTTCATGCCTACTCGAGCCAAAAACCCGCACCAGCCGGAACCGAGGCTCCACGGACGCTCATTGAGGTGACACACACCAGCTATTCCTGCGGGTGAGGCCCTTCGCTCGCATTGCGGGAGGATACGGAGGTTGGTACCAATTCATTTGTGCTTCCGCGCCGATACCCCTGCAGATCCAGGGTAACATGCGCGTAACCGATTCTTTTGAGCGCCTCGGCCACTCGGAAAACACTTTCGTTCTCCAGAAATTTCTTCATCTCCGCCACGCCCACTTCAATGCGGGCCAGGTGGCGGACAATCGCGAGTTGCGCATTGCCAGGTCCGAGTTGAGATGCCGCCTCCGCGCTTGACCCCGAACGGACAACCCGGGGCCCGGCGCCCAACTCATGATGCCGCACACGCACATCGAAAAATCCCAAATCGCGCAAAACATACTCCGCTTCCTCGATCATCTTCAGCTTCTCTTCCGTCACCGGTTCGCCGTGCGGGATCCGCGAACTCAAGCAGGCCATCTGCGGTTTCTCCGCCGTCGGCAGGCCGAACCTTGCCGACAACTCGCGAATCTCCAGCTTCGTCAATCCCACTTCTTTCAGCGGCGCCTGCACTTGAAATTCCGACGCGGCCTGAGCCCCCGGACGATAGTCACCCAAATCGCTCGCATTTTCCCCGTAAATGATGACCGCAAATCCTTCCGTGCGTGCCAGCGGAACCAGTTCCGTGAACAGTTCGTGTTTACAAAAGTAACAACGATTGCTCGGGTTTGACACGTAATCCGGGTTCGAAAACTCGTGTGTGCGCAGAACTCGGACAGGAATTTGAAAATTTCGCGAGATCGCCAGGGCCTCGTCCAATTCGCGCCGCGGCAGGCTGGGCGAATCCGCGATCACCGCTAACGACCGCTCGCCCAAAGTCTCACGAGCCACGTAAGCAAGGAAAGTTGAATCGACCCCCCCGGAGTAAGCGACGAGACACGAGCCATAGGAGCGAAGCCGTTCGCGCAGTTGTTCCAATTTATCTAATGCCACAACGAGAAAATGCCATTCTTACCAAAGCTTGTCGAGGCGCACTTTGGACCCCACAACTCCGAAAAAGTCCGTTGCATCACCTCAAGATTTGACTTCGACAAATTCCTTTTTCAGATCGCTTTTCGGGACGGCCACAATGTGAAACGGCGCGGTCAATGACATCGTCGCCATGGCGCCCGGCGGCGGAGATTTGCGCTTTAACGAAATTTTGAGCTTCTGCTCGACCACTTCAACGTTCACCACTTCGATCGAGTAACCGCCCGTGCGCTGCCGTCCCATCGCAACGAAGATCACCATCTCTTTGGTAAAGTCGATCTCGGGAACTTTGTTCTCGCCTCGCTTGTTGAAGCTGTGCTGTGACCATAATTTTTCCCACACCGCCCGGTCCTTGATCACCTCCTGTCTGGCATCAGCGATACCGCTGAACGCCCCTTTCGCCACGTTACGAATCGGGAAGATTCGAGCAACATCGACAGCGGCGCAAGCGACCACGGTCAATACCAGGAGAAATATGGACAGAATCTTGAACATAACCATGAACTAATCTTCGCTCCGCGGCACCATAATTCAAACTCGGAATAGGGACTTTCGGCTGAGCCGCCTTGGATCTGCGGGCAATTTCGACCGTCGATGAATGCTCTGACATTGATCTGGTCAGCAAATGTCCAAAGATCTCCACGAAATCGGCTTCCACGAGCCGCGACGGACCGCAAACTATGCTTGCCCTCACGCGTAGCAATGCTCCGCGATCCGACCTCGCCTCGCGTGCCGGCTTGCCTGGGGCGAGACAAAGTAAGATACTGGCGCTCCATGAATCGCCGCACTTTCCTTCAAACCGCAATTATCGGCGTGCCCGCGCTGGCCAGACTGTCATGGGCGAGCGCGCTTGCCGCCGATAAAACGAACTGGCCGGTTGGTTGTTTCAACCGCCCGTGGACCAAGTGGAGCTACGACGATGCGCTCGATGGCATTGCGGCCGCCGGTTACAAGCTCACCGGCTTGCTCTCAGCCCACAAAGGCGAGGCGTTCACCTCGTCCGCCGCGATGCCGGAGTATCTGGACGGCCTGAAGCAGCGCATCGCGAAGCGCGGGCTGGCCGTGAATATGACGACCATCCGCTTCCGACCGGACGCCGCGCTCGAGGACAACATCGGCGACCTCCACAAGC
>JBDTOW010000813.1:0-2987 GCA_039933075.1 Verrucomicrobiota bacterium
ATCGAGCGTGCGTCCATCAATGGTTGCCATGCCCCAACCCTAGCCGAGTCCTTGACTGTAGTCTATACTAATGACTTGTCAGTATGTCGCGGCTTCCGTTATTCTACGAAATCCTCACTTTGTTAGGGCGCAACTCCTGTTATCGGGGTTTTTTTGGGGTGACATAATTTGAACGAGTTGAATGGCGTTGGAGACGAGATCAGTTTCGGGACACAGCGGTTATGGTGGCGTGGGAGAAGAGGAGTTCCCAACGGTCAACTGTAGACCTCATGAACTGGCTCGACACGCAAACTAAAGAGCTGTTGCAGAAGGTGCGCGACGAAAAGCCAGCGCCTTCCAAGACGGCAGAGTTTGCGTTGGTTTTGCTTCGGAAAGGGCCAGATCACCAAAGGTTGGTTGATACCATCATGGAAATCAACAAGTGCAGCGAGGTGGACGCTGCCGTTCTGTCAGGCCGTTCCACTCCGGTCACGATTGATCCAGACCTGACAGCGGAAGAGGCGCTTTGGGGGACAGTTTGAGCTGATTTGCTGTGATGCGGTCAGTATCTTTCTTCGGAGCGAGGTAGTAGAGCAAAGCGACAAGTCCTACCTTTGGCCGCTATTCAAGAAGGTTTTGGCGAGTCCTGAGTTCAAGCCAGCCACAGTCAGGATTGTTCAAGTTCCCAAAACAGAATCAGGAGAGAAGTTCGTCGAGCAATTTATGGGCGATTCACCGGTGAGGACCGTTTTTCCTGTGGCTCTCACGATTCCTTTTAAGAAGGCACGCATCATGAAGCACTGGGCGACGCGAGTTGGAGCAGAGTTGAAGTTGGATGAAGCCGAGGTCTAAGCATGCGCTGCAGCGCCTATGAGGCGGCGGGCCGTTACGGTTGCAATCGGTGCGTCTCGTGGCCGCCGTCGCTGAGCTTGGGTCGTTCGGTTATTGCGTCGTGAAAACTCAAGTCGAGTTCCGGTCTTCCAAATTCCCAGCCTACGAGGGCGAGGAGGAACAGATCAATCCGGGTCTATGGGGCAAACGCCTTACTGAGTACCTGGTGCAGAAATTATCCGAGAGCGGAATCAAGACGGAGCCGATCTTCGCGGAAGACTGGGGATGGTATATTCCCATACCAAACGAAGGATTCAGGCTCGCCATTTGTTGCGGTCACCAGAACGGGGATGACGATGAGTTCTTGTGCTTCACGGATCCAAGTACTCGTATCAGTCGTTCATTGCCAGAGAATCAATGGAACCGAACTTAGTGAGAAATGCACATACTGATCGACGCCCACCGATCTGTATGGCAAGGGTGGCCCAAATTGATGTTGACCCCGATCGCACGTCATGCCCGAATCAACACTTTAGGTTGGAGGCAGAGCGCGGGTGTTGCGCGTGCCGCCGTCGGTTGAGGAGCAGCTGCCAGTCGTGTGATCGAAACTCAGAAAATTCAACGGCGTTCCCGCCGGCGCGTTGAACAGGTTGGGAAAGGTCATCGGCGCCGGCGTGGAAAATGTTGCGATACCCGGCGCCTGCACCGTGACGTCGAACGTGTGTTGCAGCACCCCCGGCGGCAACATATCGCGCACCAACTCCGGCGGCACGGTGTTGATCCCCACTTGGCCGCTGCTCAAGCGCATGCCATCCGGCGCGATCAAACTGTTGGCCGGCACTTCCACCGTCAGGCGCTGCCGTTGCGCGTCCGTCAAGCCCGATTCGCAGGCACGATGTTCGAGTCCAGCACGGCGCCGGCGGCCGCGGCGAAACAATTGCCGCGTTCAAGCTGGCAACCGCGACCGGTTGGGAAAAGAACACTTGTGGGCGAAAGGTGACTCCTACTTCCGTCGCGCCATCCAGCGGCGTGTGCCGGGTGATTTGCAAGTTCGCCCGCTGCTGGCGCAGCCGGTAAAATCGCGTCGCTCCACTCGCCGCGATGCCGACCACGAAACGGTCGGCTTGCAGCAGCGGAATCTGGCTCACAGATGCCACAGAGGTGTGCCATCCAATGAGGGTGTCTCCTCCAAAACGAACTGGACGGCGAAGGCAGGCCAGGACAGCCGCACTGCTTCGGTGGCAAGCCACTCAATCGCCAAAGTTGGCGCAAATGGAGCAGTGCCTTGAGTTTGAAGAATTGAACTTACCGAGCCAAAAAGGACGACTGCGAGGGCTTCGACCCTGGCTCGGCACCAACGAGGATTCATGCTGAGAGTCTTCAAGCGAACATCTTCAACAGTCTTGAAAGGTCTTGAAAGCTGGATACGAGATATTTTGCCAGATTCACCGAGCTTGGTTATAAAAGATTGTGTGATGCACTTGTTCGATCTGTCCCTGGCAGCAGACCTAAAGCACCGGGCTGGTGTCCTTCGCGGCCATGCAGTGGATTATTTTGCTCAAGTTAACCGTCAGATTTGAGATTGCTGAAAGTCGTTGACCAACGGCAAAGAAATGTGATGGATCAGCAGCCCTGATCAAAGAGTGGTTTTGCCGAACCGCAAGCCCCCTCACTTTGTTAGTGTTCCTTCCGGCTTGAGCTGAACGGCTCCATGCCGATACGAAGGTGATGGCGAAATACTGGATTATCGCGCTGTTTCTCTCGTTGTTCTCCGGATGCGGCGGGAAGACCGGCCGCATGGAGCTACCGGAGAATCCCCAGGGCCGCTACCGCGGGCAAATCGCGGCCGCCAAGGAGTTGTTGGAGCAAAAGGAGCAATGGGCCGACCGGGCCGAATGGGAGGTTTTGGAATCCAGGCATGGGTGGGAGGTCATCGCTTGGCGAGTCGAGCATCCCGAACGCAAGGGACCCAGTCGATACTTGCCTTGGGGCTATTCGGTGATCGATCTGGATCGCCGCATGTTGGCAGTTCGTTACCGTCGGAAGGGATGACGGGCTCGTGCCATGCAGCAAGTTGCACCGAGGAAAGCAAACTCTCAATCTGTGAAATTCTTTGTGACTTCACTTTGCCGCTCACTTAAATTGACCCACCTCCGCTCAGATAAATTGAGCCACCG
>JBDTOW010000814.1:0-2985 GCA_039933075.1 Verrucomicrobiota bacterium
TCGGGAAGTCCTTCGGCAGTTTCTCTGCGATCGCCTTCTCGCCGAGTCCACAGTCCGAATGTCCCCAACCGCTGGCGCTCACCGGATGGCCATGCGCGTCCAGCGTAATGTCATAAACGATGTTGTCGTCATGACTCACCGGGTTCACTCCGCCGGGGACATTGTCCAGGTTCAGCGCATGGCGCAATTTCCAGGCGACGTTATGGTCCGTGCACGAACTATCGCCGCTGACTCCCAGGCCTCCGACCAGCTTGCCATCTTTGTTATAGAGGGCCAGACCGCCGCCAAAAACATTCACACCTCCGACCTTCAGACCAACCAGAGGATCATTGCTCTGTCCATAGTTGCCCGACGGTCCTTTATACGCATTCTCGGTATCCACCGGGTTGCTTTCCTGCAAACCGAACAAACTGCCTCCAGGCTGAACCGCTGAGTACAGGTTAGCGGTGGACAATGCCAGCTTGGGCAGACTGAAAGAATTCGCCGTATTGGCTTTTTGCGCCGAGATCACGCGACTGCCCGGCCATTGATCGCCCCGCTCCTTTCCCGTAAACGCGATTCCGGTGACGATGCCGTCGCGGTTCACAATCGTCGCCCACATATTCAGGCCGAACCCACCGTTGTCGTCGCCTCCCACGTCGACAACTTTTTTCAAAGCCTCGACAAGTTGGGCGTGGGTCGGTAGATCCTTGGCAAACTCTGGCTGCTGCTGAAACGGACGGACAAATATCACGGATCCGGGCAGGTCGTTGATCGATCCCGGCTGTTGGTCCCCAACTCTGAAAACAATTCCTGGCGGCGATACCGGACCATTCCCGGAAGGCGGATCCGCAAGGATCGAGGTCGAGGTAAATGCGATCGTAGCGAGGCCTGCCGTAGTTCTTAGCAAATGGATTCTTCGGTTCATATATTTCTCCTTTGAATTGGGTCTTTCCTGGGTTGAGATCTTTTGTCCTGTGCGCGCACACCATACCATTTTCGCCCCCCAAAAAACAAGTGGACTCATTCGATCGATCAAAATATGACAAAGCATCTCCAGTGTCGGCGGAAAAAGGTGTCCTGACATGTGAAGCGGGATTCGGATTGCACGCGTATTCGACGGTGCTAATGTCACACCGTGAGCGACGAAGCTTCAACCGAAAGCCCCTTCCATTTACAGCCGGACAAGCCGGGTTTTGAGGCGTTATCCAAGACCAATGGTTTCCGGTTTTGGTGGGCGTCGGAGCTTGCCGCTATTCTCGGCTACGAGAGTCTGAATGGATTTCGCAAGGCCGTTGAACGCGCGATGATTGCGCTCACAAGCCTGAACATACCGGTCTTTGACAACATCATTCAGGAGCAACGGGAGGTGAGCGGGAGAACAATTGTGGACTATCGCCTCTCGCGTTTCGCCTGTTATCTCGCGGCGATGAACGGCGATCCCAAGAAACCGCAGGTGGCCCAGGCACAGGCCTATTTTGTCCAATGGGCGGAGGCGTGCCGGTTGTACTTGGAGCAGGCCGACGGCGTGGAGCGCGTGGCGATTCGCGGGGAAGTTTCGGAACATGAACGCACTTTGTCCGGCACGGCGAAGATGGCGGGCGTGGTGGAATATGGGTTGTTTCAAAACTCGGGCTATCGCGGTCTCTACAACATGGATTTGTGGCAGGTCCGCCGACGGAAAGGAGTTCCGTCAGGACGCTCGCCACTGGACTACATGGGGAAAACGGAATTGGCGGCGAACTTGTTCCGCGTCACGCAAACGGAAGAAAAAATCCGGGGCGAGCGAATTCGTGGACAGAAGCCGCTGGAACGTACGGCGGAGGACGTAGGCAGGAAGGTTCGCCGAACCATGATCGAGATCAGCGGCAAACGACCGGAAGATTTGCCCCCCGCCGAGGACATCAAGGAAGTCCACAAGAAACTGAAGTCCTCCCACCGCGAGATTCGGAAGCTGGACAAGCCGAGGCAATAATTTCAGCCTGCCGCCAACTCCTCTGGTTTCCGCACGAACAAGTCGTTCACGTGGATATCACGTGGCCCGCGAAATGAAGGAATTCCAGGATGTCGCTGCGGAGGCCAAGGAACTCGGCACTGCTTCGCTGCCGCGGGCGATTCAGATCCACCGGGATGATTCGTTCGATGCGGCCGGGGCGCGGCGTCATGATCACGATGCGATCGCTCATGTAGATTGCTTCGTCGATGTCGTGGGTGACGAGGAGCATCGTGGTGCCGCGCGCTTCCCAAAGGCGCAGCACTTCATCCTGCATGCGCATGCGCGTGAAGGCGTCAAGCGCGCCGAGAGGCTCGTCGAGGAGCAGGACTTTGGGGTGATTGATGAGTGAGCGGGCGAGCGCGACCCGCTGGGCCATGCCACCCGAAAGATGGTGAGGGTAAGCTTTGGCAAATGTTTCAAGGCCGACCAACCGCATGAATTCATCCACCTCATGGCGCTTCTTGTGCAGCAAACCGCGCGCGACCAGGCCGGCCTCGATGTTGCGCCGAACCGTGAGCCACGGAAAGAGGTTCGGATCCTGGAAGACCAAACCACGTTCGGCGCTCGGCGCATCAATCGACTCGGTCTCGACCCAAAGTTCGCCGGAATCCGGAGAGTCGAGGCCAGCGGTAAGCCGAAGGAGCGTGGATTTGCCGCATCCGCTGGGGCCAATCAAGGAGACGAGTTCTCCTGCCGCGACGGACAGCGATACATTATCGAGCGCGTGGGTGCGGCCGGCGGAGTCGTCTGGAGTTGGGAAATGCTTGCTTACTTCCACGATGCGGAGCGAGGAGCCTTCGGTGAGCGCGTTGGTTTCTGAACGAGCTACCATTTGATGACTCCTTTCTGCCATTCGAGCACGCGGTCGCGCACCTTGAACAGCGCGGTCATGATTGTGGAGAAGAACGCGGCCATGATCACGAGCGCGGCATAGACTTTTCCGTACTCGGCCCAGCCTTGCGCCCAACTCACGTACCAGCCGAGGCCGGATTTCACGCCCACGGTCTCCG
>JBDTOW010000815.1:0-2981 GCA_039933075.1 Verrucomicrobiota bacterium
GAGACTTCTCCCTCTCTTCCATCGGATGGAGGAGAGGGCTGGGGAGAGGAGGAGCTTTTTTGTTGAAGATTCCCTTCTCCCCGTTCGTCCCTCCCGGGGAGAGAGAGAAGATTTGCTAAGGGCGAATTCCTTAATTCGACAGCAGTAGGCCGTGGCGCTGGCCGGACGTTCGTCCTTCGGTTCTCGCACATTCGGTAGAAACCGGGCACAGTTGGCTCGAACACACAGCTAAAGAAATAGTCATGGCCTCGCCCGATTTTTATTTCCGTCGCTTCGGCTTTTGCGGGCGGCAAATTGCCGAGCCGCCCCACCCGGGCCTCGGGATCATTGTCGTGATCCCGTGTTTGAACGAACCGGATTTGATCGGCAGCTTGGAATCGTTGTGGTCCTGTGAACCATCCAACTGCCCAGCGGAAGTGATTGTGGTTATCAATTCGCCGGCCGGCTGCTGCGAAACAATTCGCGTCCAGAATCTGAAGACTTGGGAAGAGGCATCGCGATGGTCCAGGGAACATTCTACTCCGCGTCTCGTCTTCCACGTTCTGCATGTCCCGGATCTGCCGCCAAAACAGGCGGGGGTTGGGTTGGCGCGCAAGATTGGTATGGACGAGGCCGTGCGTCGGTTTGACGACATCGGCCGGACGACCGGCATCGTTGTGTGCTACGATGCCGATTGCCGGTGCGAGGGCAATTACCTGAGAAGCATTGAACGGCATTTTGAGAAGAACCCGCGGACTCCCGGCTGCAGCATTTATTTCGAGCACCCGCTCGATGGGCCGCTTGATGCAAAAGTCTATGAAGCCGTTGCTGCTTACGAGCTGCACCTGCGTTATTACGTTCATGCGTTGCGTTACGCGGGTTTTCCTTACGCTCACCAAACGATTGGGTCGTCTATGGCGGTACGGGCTGACGTCTACAAAGAACAAGGGGGAATGAACAAACGAAGGGCCGGCGAGGATTTTTACTTTCTGCAAAAAATTATTCCCCTCGGCGCCTTCACGGAGTTGACCGATACCACGGTGAATCCTTCGTCGCGTGGCTCAGATCGAGTTCCATTCGGGACTGGGAGAGCGGTCCGCGCCCATTTGGCCGGAAACAAGATCAGCACCTATCCTTTGGAGGCTTTTCTCGATCTCAAAGTTTTGTGTGAGCGGTTGCCCGCTGCGGATTACGGCGAACAGTTGCTCCGATCCGACATGTGCGACGGCCTGCCGGAATCGATGCGGACCTTTTTGCGAGCGCAGAGATTCACCGAGGCGCTCGCGGAAATTCGTGACAACACTTCCACCCCGGCCGCTTTTCGCGCCCGATTTTTACGCTGGTTCAATGGTTTCCAGGCGATGAAATTTATTCATCATGCGCGTGACGATTACTACGGCGAACGAGGAATCGAGGATGAGGCTGGAAGGTTGCTGGAATTATTGTCCGGGCGAGTTGGCAAAGTTGGCGGCTCGACCCTTGAACTGTTGCTGGCTTATCGCCGGCTTGATCGGCGTTGACCAGCGCGGCGGGAATTACCCCGTCCCACGTCCTGTGTTTTCACGCGCTCGAATTGTTCATTTGCATTTCGAAGGATTACAGGCAAGCTCAGCCGCAGGAACATGATTCCGAACGAAGAAACCACGCAACCAATCGAACAGCCTGAGCAAGCCAGCGCCGCTCGTCCGGCTTCAACTTTACGGCCACGGAGAGCGCGTCCGTCCCGGCCTAGAGCCCGTCCCCGGGAGAAATCCAAGACAACCGAACAAACCATCCCCGAATCGGTGCCGGAAAAGGAATCCGCAGTGCAGCAGCCTTCGGAGATTGAGCCGGTCGAGATGCCGCCCCAAGCGTTTCGAGAAACACCGGCGCCCAGGCCGGAAGGCCAAAGCCGTTCCCCTGCCCTGAGCGAGGCCATCGAGGAAGTCACCCGGGTTATCGGAGCACTCAAACAAACCCTCAACGACCTGGAGGAAGTCCTAGAGATCCTCGAGGACACGGAACTGCAGAAGAACGCCGATCAAAGAGAAATCGAAAGATTGCGACAGGTGGTCCGCCAAATGAATCAGCCTCGAAACGAAAGCGACCGGCAACAGTCGCGGGGTCCTGGCCGCGACATGGTCGAGCGATCTGATTTGAAGAATGGCTCTCCACCCGGCGGTCAACGTCAGCCGCCGCCACCACTCCACAGCCGCGGATCACGGGGCCGGGGCCACCGCTATCAACGACCTCCGCCAAATCGTCCGCCGGCTCAGTCCGAGCATGCGCCAGTTCCAACAAGTTCTCATCGAGCCGACCCGCCCGGTGAGAATCGATAAGTGGCTTTGGGCCGTTCGCCTCTACAAAACCCGGAGCCAGGCGGCGGATGCTTGCAGGAGCGGACATGTCCGACTCAGCGGCCAGCCGGTCAAGCCCTCCCGTTTTGTGCGACCGGGCGACACTATCACAGCGGTCACCGGCGAGATTACGAAAACGGTCAAAGTGCTCGTCGCTCTGGAAACTCGCGTCGGGGCCAGGCTCGTTAAGGACTACGCCGAAGATTTGACGCCGCCGGCGGAATACCTCAAGCCTCGGGAAAAAGCCCTCGCGCCTTTTGGGTTTCGTCCGAAAGGCGCCGGTCGGCCTACCAAAAAGGATCGTCGAAACATGGAAGGCTTCGTTTTATAGCGCCCGGTAAACCCGGCACGCAGCAATTCTCTCCATGAACCTTCGCCCAGGAGCGCGGCTGTGTCCAAAGGACCAGCCGCAGCGCGCCCGCCACTCATGGCGCGCCGGAAGAAGTCGCAGCACTTCGGTATGCGGGTGCTGCGGCTGGCTCCGCATACAGCCGCGCTCCGTTCCGAAACCAGTTCATTCATAGTCCCTCTACGCGCCCGAAAGCGGGCCGGTGGAGGCTACCCATGAACCGGCTCGTGGCGCAGGTTGGCAACCGGTTGGCAACCGGTTGGCAACCTGCCGTTTCGCCGACTGGCAGTCGGCAGCGGTTGCGGATTACCAATCCG
>JBDTOW010000816.1:0-2964 GCA_039933075.1 Verrucomicrobiota bacterium
TTGTTATGCCACGCATCCGATGAGTTATTATGGAAAGGGCGGCGTCTCGAGTGATTTTGTGGGTCTGGCACGCGAACGACGGCAAAAGGACGATCTGTCAGTCGCGCAAATTTACGCGTCCGGTTGCAGCGGAAATGTGACGGCGGGAAAATACAACGATGGATCGCCGTCGAACCGTCCCGTGCTTGCGGACCGAATTTACCAAGCCATGGCTTCCGCGTGCAAGGCCACGGAGCGGCACCCGATGGAGAGATCTGAATTCCGTTCGGTTTCTCTGCGGCTTGAGCCGCGGAACAGCCCGGGCTTTACGCTTGAAGATCTTCGCCGGCGTTTGGCGCCCGAATCCAAACCGTTCGATCAATGCCTTGCCGCTCTGGGATTAAGCTGGCGAAAACGCGCCGAGGCAGGCCGGGCTATCGATGTCCCCGTCGTTGATTTTGGCATCGCCCAATTGCTGTTATTGCCGGGCGAATCCTACGTCGAATATCAACTGCTCGCTCAACAACTTCGACCAGACTCCTTCGTCATGGTCGCCGGCTATGGCGAGTGCGCGCCGGGCTACATCCCGATCGAACGAGCCTGGACTGAAGGTGACACCAATTTGCGTGATTGGTGCTGGGTTGCGTCCGGTTCCGAGGCAAGGATGAATAACGCAATCAAAGCGGCGTTGAAAAGGCGCTAGCCCGGAATCCCGCGGGATCAACCAGGTTCTCTGCGGATTAGGTTGCGGCTTCAGCAAGCAAACGCGGTTGACGCGCACGGACGCGCAACCTACACTGTGTGTAACAACGGTGTATAACATGAAAACCGCGAATGTCCGCCAACTCCGCCACGACTTCGGCAGTGTCTTGAACTGGATTGCCGAAGGCCAGCAGGTCGAAATCGTCAAGAAGGGAAAAGTGATTGCCCTCCTTTCACCGCCCCCGCCGCCGGCTAAGCCGAAGAAATTCAAACTGCCCGACTTTGCCGCGCGGCAGAAGCGGATATTTGGAGGTCGTGTTTTGCCAGGCAATATCGTCGCCGAAGAGCGGGAGATTTACCAATGGTAGGTTTTGCCGACACGGGCTTTCTCGCTTCCCTCTATCTGAAGGAAAGCACATCCGCGCGGGCGCGCACGGCCATGCAAGCCGCTGCTGTTCCATTGCCCTTGACCCCGTTGGGCTCTCTCGAATTGCGCAATGCATTGAACCGTGCTGTCCATCGCCAGCGCAAGAGGCAGGCGGCGGCAAGCGAGGGCTTGGAGGTTAAGCCGTGAATGCCAGCGCCTGCGTCCGCAAGGTTGGCGCCCATTTGAAAGTCAGTCCGGGGGACGCCTCGCTGAGTTATTCGGCTAGGACGCGGTCATTCGCGGCCTTCGCTACCCGGTCGAAGCCATGCTCGAATACCTGGCCGCCGGCGACACCGTCGAAGACCTGCTCCAAGAGTATCCCGATTTGGAACGCGATGACCTCCTCGCCTGCCTGGAATTCGCCGCGCAATCCCTCAAACTCAAAAGCCAGCACCTGGTGCTGAAATGAAGTTCCTCATTGAGGCGCACCTGCTGCTCGCGCTGTGCGCCATCCTCCGGTCGTCCGGACACGACGCCACCCACACGAGCCAGTTGCCCGCACGCAATCGAACAGCCGACCAACTCATCAACGAGATTTCCCCACAGTGTGCGATCTCGCGGCTTGCCGCCCACGGGCGTTCAGCGTAGCGTCCAAAGCATGACAGCAATCGAACAAATCGAGCGGCTGATTGAGAAACTCCCCTCCGAAGAATTCCAGAAACTGGCGGCTTGGGTTGAGCGGCGGCGGCAACCGCACAGGCCCGAACATCCTCTTCCTGATGACGGGACGGACTTGGGCGCAGCAAACCCTGAGTTCAGACGATCCGGCCACGCGTCATTGATTCTCCGTGACCACAGTGCCTTCCTGAACAGTTACGATCCGGACGACGAGGGTCTCTACGACGATGCCGCAGCCCGGTGAAATCTGGCTGGCGGACATCCCCTTTACGAGCGGCGCGGCGTCTAAGTTGCGTCCAGTGCTTGTCCTGTGGATCGACGCGGCGGACGTCGTGGTAGCCGCGGTGACCTCTGCCGCACCGCGCTCGCCCGCGGACGTGCCTTTGCAAGACTGGTCGGCGGCGGGATTGCGGGTGAACTCCACCGTCCGGCTCTCCCGGCTGGATTGTTTGGAGACAGTCCTTTTGCGCCGACGACTTGGGGTCCTCTCGCCGACAGACGCCCGCCAAGTTAAACAGGTTTGGACGACTCGCGTGCGACTGCACTTCTAAGCGTCGAAAAAAAGCGACGCCGATGAGGCAAAGGCGAATCGAATTGTCGAAGAAGAATTGAAGAAATTGAAATTAGGGGAAAGGCAGTTGAGCCTGCGCAAGAAGGGGGATGTGAAAAAAGTCAAGAATGCAAGGCGGCTGCGGCAAGAGACAACCATGACCTTGAAGCGCAGAGCGGATCGCTTGAAGATGAGCACTTGGACCCACGTTTCGAACAGTCTCTCCCACATCAAGAAATGATATCTGTGTCAATACTTGGGATCGACCCCTTTTCACCCAATTGTTGCTACTGCCGGGCGAATCCTACGTCGAATATCAACTGCTCGCTCAAAAACTTCGACCGGACACTTTCGTCATGGTCGCCGGGTATGGCGAGTGCGCACCGGACTACATCCCGATTGAGCGAGCCTGGACTGAAGGCGACACCAATTTGCATGATTGGTGCTGGGTGGCACCCGGTTCCGAGGCGAGGATGATTACCACAATAAAAGCGGCGTTGAAGGGCGGCTAATCTAACGGCACTCTGGATGTGCCGCTGGCGAAGCTCAAGGCGGTGGGTCATGGAGTGGAGTGTTTTTCAACTGACGGTAAACTGCTTTGCCAAGCCTTCCAAGGTCATGTTGTCCGCGATCGCGTCGTGCGGGATTAGAAGATATTTCCACGATTTGCCGAAATACGTCTTTGCGT
>JBDTOW010000817.1:0-2957 GCA_039933075.1 Verrucomicrobiota bacterium
GGGCGTGGAGGGAGATTATGAATTCCGCGAAGATGGCATTCACGGCAAATTCTCCGGTCGCGGGGTAACGGGAGAATTCTCTTTCGAGATCGGCAAGGCCGCTGTCACCATTACCGACAAACCTTTCTGGATTCCGGAAATACTCCTGAAACAAAAGATTGGAGAAGGGCTGGACACGCTTTGCAACTTGCATGGAGGAGACGACGTGAGGAGACTCTGACCAGCTTACTTCTTCATGGCGATCGACCCCGAGCTCTTCATGCCGGTCGCCGACTTCACGGCTCGCATCGACCGGATGATCGAGCAGACGAAAATGGGCGAGCGCGCGGGCAACCTGGCCGAGATCCTTATTCCCGGTGAGGCAGAGATGCGAGCGCGGGCGCGTAATCTGCGAGAAGGCATCCCACTTCTGCCTTCAACCGTTCAAGCCCTCCGCAAGCAGCGGGAAGCAGCGGGGGTCAAAACAGAACTGATCGATCAACTTTGCAGCGGGGAGAGGATTGAGGAGACGGAAACGAGTGGCCCCTAGTGCGAAGTCTTGGGACTTTTTCAATATGCACATCGTTCTTGTCGAACCTGAAATCCCTCCGAACACGGGAAATGTAGCGCGCCTCTGCGCGGCGACCAGGACTTGCCTTGATTTGATCGAGCCGTTTGGGTTCAAACTCGATGACAAACAACTCAGACGTGCTGGCATGGATTACTGGGAGCATGTCGAATGGAAGCGCTGGGCAAGCTGGATTGTGTTTGAGAAGCAACTCCCCCCAGGGGCGCGACTTTGGTTCATCGAGTCCGGCGGACAGCGCCACCACGCTCAGGTGAAATACGCGTCGGGCGATTATCTCGTCTTCGGCCGCGAAACAGCCGGTCTCCCGCAAGGTCTATTGGAGAGGCATCGCGAGCGCTGGCTCCGCATCCCGATGTGCAACGCCGCGTCGCGCTCGTTGAACCTGGCGAACTGTGCCGCCATCGTGCTGTACGAGGCGTTGCGGCAACAGGGTTTTCCAGACGAAGTTTGATTCCCGTGCCCGAAGGAACGATCGGCGTTGCCAAGGTTAACTCGACTGGATTAACGTTGCGTCCGGTTGGGCGATTGGCGCAGTGGTAGCGCAGCAGCTTTACACGCTGTGGGTCGGGGGTTCGAATCCCTCATCGCCCACCATATTTTACTGAGGAATTTTCAATTCTTCTTGTTTTCATGACAGTTTCATGACACTTTCCTGGTTTTCCATCGCGCCACCGGCGGCAGCGAACATCTTGCCGATGCCGGCGACCGCCTGATTTTCCGGCATTGCCGCGAGAACGTGCGGCGAACTGCCGACGCAGACAACTGTTTTTCAGGTAACAGCGAGATTTCGTCGTTGCTCCGAGCATAGACCTTTGTCGTTCTCGGTGATTCGTGCCTCGCGATGATTTGGACCTTTTCGACCGTGGCACCGTTGAGGAGAAGAGTGGTGATATCCGGCTAAGCCGCTGTTTTCCGTTGGGCGGGCACAAAGTTGATTTCCACTCGCTTGTTCAACGCGGTGGCGATCCGCTGGAGCATCGAAAGCGAATGGCCCTCATAATCGGCATCCTCCAAGCGGGCGATGACGGATTGAGTTGTGCCGATCAGGTCCGCCAATTGTTTTTGAGTTAACTTGGCCTTGGTACGCCCCGCATAGATGAGTTGGGCGACTCCGGCGTTGATGCGAGCCTCTTCAACCAAATGCTGCATCTCGGAATCGGCTCCCATCATCCGGTCGAGAATCTCGATCGCATCGCTGGTCTTCTGTTTTTTCTTAACTTCGGTCTTGTTCATATGTGTGCACCTCTGGCTTGCCTTCAAAAAGTCGTTTGCGTCTCAAAGCCCGTTCAATGTCCGCCGGCGGGAGCACATCTTCCTTGGTCAATGAGTGTGCCAAGACCGCGACACTCCTGCCATGAAAGAAATACAGAATCCTATACTGCACATGCCCCTGTTTGGCTCGCAGTTCATAGATTCCCTCACGGACAAAATCCGCTGCCGGACGCCTGAGCTCGTGACCTGACTGGCCTGGCATCTCGATGCGCACCCGGCAATTGGCCCACTCTTTGTGATTTTCTTTTCGAAACTTCTCCAACCATTGCACCACCGGGCTTTCGCCGGTGATCTCTCGAAAGAAAATGACCCGTGTGCGTGGCACCTGTTTCGTTCTCGATATTCAGTATAGCAAAGTTGCTATAGCGTGGCAACCCGCTTCGCAACACTCCACGCGCCGAATCCTAAAAGCCAATTCCCCGGAGCGGGGAGTCGGGTCAATGTGAAGCGCAGTCGGATGAGGCGAGCAATACATTGACGCGACGACCGGCGACATACAATTGAAACTGGATTGGCGCGCGGCCTGTCATCGCGACTGCGCCAACAAACAAACGTCAACGTCAATGAATCCAATAATGGCTGATGCAGAGTCCAATACCAAGCGGGAGTAACGTGAATGATCCATTAAGCGCGGCAGATTGGCCGCGATATGCCATTGCGCCCTGGTCAGCAACGTCAGTTGCACCGGAAAACTGCTGTCCGGCCCGACATTCCATTGATGCAACAGCCGGTGAACCCGATCCACTTCCTTCGTCGTCATCCCGGCGCAAAGTGCCGCCAGGTCATCTTCTTCCAACTCCATATTCATTCTCCCCAATTAAGCATTGGCTGTCTGGACCGGACGGGTTTTGCGGCTGGTGCCGCCTGCGGTTGAACCTCCGGCACTTGTTGCGACGGCACCAGTAGATCCGTAATCGCATCGTATTGCCGGAACATCTGCTGCATCGCCCATTGCATCTCACCGGCCAGCATCAATTCCAAGTGTGACGATCCGGGCATCGCCACTTCTGCAAAGCTCAATTTGCGCCCGGCTTTGGCCTCGGCGCGTTTGATGGCGAGCAAGGTGATGGAAGTCACCACCGGCAAAGTCAGTTCCTTCGCCCCGAACTTTTTCAAC
>JBDTOW010000818.1:0-2956 GCA_039933075.1 Verrucomicrobiota bacterium
GGGCCCTTTGGATAAACGTCTCCCTGGACATACCCGTCATCATGAGGGTCCGAGTAAATAATGCACCCAATCGCACCGTGCTCGGCCGCGACTTTTGGTTTGATCCCGCGCCACGAGCCGCCGTAGCGGGCGATGACGATTTTTTCCTTTACGTCGATCCCCTTTTCGGCGAGCACCTCGTAATCCTTCGGCACGCCATAATTCACATAGACCAGTTTGCCGGTCACGTCACCGTCAACTGAGTAAGCGTTGTAGGGTGGCAATTGATCCTGCGTGATGCCGGACGTGGAATCTTCAGGCAGCGCCGGTTCAGCGAGGCGGGCTTGGAATTTCTGCGGCTCGACCATCTCAAGCTGACGCAGCTTCGGAGTGGGAAAAAGCACGTCGAACTGTTCGATCTCGGTCTCGTATCCCCACGAACGAAACTGTGACGCGATAAACTCGGCGACCTCCTTGCCGAACGGGGAACCGAGATGGTGCGGCTTCGCGGTCATCCGCTTCATCCAGTCGCGCAAGTTGTCTCTCCTGAGTGACGCATCAAAGCGCGCTTCCAGTTCGCGTTCTTGCGCCGCGCTCGACGGATAGAATCCGAGTAGTGGCCTGGGGTTGGTAGGTTCGCCGAAAGCGAAGAACGCGAGCGAAAGCCCGGCAACTGCGACAGCGGTGGAAAATGTAAATTTCATTTAGGATTTAATTTGGCTGGGCAGGACACTGTAAAAGGGCGCTTGGATCATGATGTTTGACCGATGTTTAACAGGAACCAGAACCAACGTCACAACTGCAGGCCTCCCGAGAAGCGACTCGCTCGCGTGTGCGTAAATCAAGTTTCTGAAAAGTGCCTTTACTTGAATCCCAACGGGATTCCGCAACAAAGCCCAGAGTTGCGAGGAACGAGCTACCCTGGTCAAGAGGCGCACAAAACAAAAACCCCAAAGGGGTTGCGACCACTGATGCACGTTCACCGAAGCCGAAACCCCGTTGGGGTTTTGTCTTTCTGATCCGTTACCCCAGGGTACCTTGTTCCTCGCACCTCTGGGCTGAGCGATGGAATCCCTTTGGGATTGGCAGATTCTCAACATCTGATTTGCCTCGCGTTCGCGGTAATCACGCGAGAATCTCCTTCACCACCTGCCCTTGCACATCAGTAAGCCGAAAATCACGACCGGCGTAACGGTAGGTGAATTTCTCGTGATCGAAACCAAGCAGATGAAGAATCGTCGCGTGAAGATCGTGGACATGGACTTTGTTCTCGACCGCCTTGAAACCAAATTCGTCCGTCGCGCCATGAACCGTCCCGCCCTTGACGCCGCCTCCGGCCAGCCACATCGAGAAGCCGTAGGGGTTGTGATCGCGCCCTTTCTTCTCTTTTCCGGAATCGTTTAGCTCGACCGTGGGTGTGCGGCCAAATTCGCCGCCAAAAATAATCAGCGTGTCTTCCAGCATGCCGCGTTGCTTGAGATCCTTGATCAGAGCGGCGATTGGCTGGTCGATCTCTTTTGCCAGTTTCGCGTGCAGCAGAATATCGTCGTGATTATCCCAGGGCTGGCTGGCGCCGTGCCAAAGCTGAACGAAGCGAACGCCTCGTTCGAGCAGACGCCGGGCGATGAGCGTTTGCCGGGCATGAGTGCCGGAGCCATACATTTCACGGATTGCCTGTGGCTCGCGGGTGATGTCGAAGGCATCGGCGGCGTCCATCTGCATCCGGTAGGCCAGTTCGAATGATTGAACGCGTGCTTCGAGCCGCGCGTCCTGTTTGCGGTGTCGCTGATAATCCGCGTTCAATTCCTGAACCAAGTCGAGTTGCTCGCGTTGCTCCCGCAAAGAGGTGTAATTGTTCCGGATATTCTCGATCAGCTTCTCGATGCTCGTGTGCTGCGTGTCGATGTAGGTGCCTTGGTAAACGCCGGGGAGAAAACCGGACTGCCAGTTTTCAGCTTCTTTAATCGGATAACCGCCGGGGCACATCGCGATGAAGCCCGGCAGATTCTGATTCTCGGTGCCCAGGCCGTAGGTCACCCACGATCCGACGCTCGGCCGGCTTTGCACCGCATCGCCGCAATTCATCAGCATCAAGGACGGCTCGTGGTTTGGCAGGTTCGCTTGCATCGACCGAATAACGGCGATGTCATCGATGCATTCGCCGACGCGCGGAAAGAGATCGCTGACTTCAATTCCGCTCTGGCCATACTTCTTGAATTTAAAAGGCGAAGGAAAGGCCGCCCCGGTTTTCCGTTCCGTGCGAAGATTCTCGATCGGCAACGGTTTGCCGGCGTATTTCTCCAACGCGGGCTTCGGATCAAACGTGTCAACATGGGAAGCGCCGCCATTGAGGAAAAAGTGGATCACCCGCTTGGCTTTGGCGGGGAACTGCGGCGCCCTCGGGATTAGCGGATTGGCTGCTTCGGCCGCGCCCACGGGCAACAGCAGTCCGCCTTCACCCATCAAACCGGCCAAACTCAAGGCGCCAAAGCCCATTCCACAACGGGACAGGAAATCACGCCGAGTCAGAAACGCATGTTCGAGTTGTGGTCTGTGATGAGGCATTATTTGACTACTAACACATTCAGGCTGTATTGAAAACGGCAAATGTGATTTCCCAAATTTCGGAAAAAATGCCGACCCATTCTCCGTCGGCATTGCGACGCCTTTGGAGCTGCGTGGCTCGACACCGCCTTCCTTGTCGAACCGCCGCCAGCCGCCGAACGCGCGCACCCATTCGCGCCTCCCTGACCATTCGAAAATGAAAGCTGCATCGAGCAGAAGCACTCCAAATGCGCCGCGCACCCTTCCTTGGACTGCGGCGGCACGACGATTGCGCGGCGGGGCAGCGGTGATTCAGACGGAGGCGCAGGAAGTAGATTTGCCTCGGTTATCTCCAGCAACAATTAACTCTCCCTGTATCCTGCAACTGGTAATTTGTGCATCGCAAGATGGAAACACCAAAACCTAAACGCAC
>JBDTOW010000819.1:0-2954 GCA_039933075.1 Verrucomicrobiota bacterium
CTCCTCCTCTCCCCAGCCCTCTCCTCCATCCGATGGAAGAGAGGGAGAAGTCTCCGTGTTCTCCGCCCTGTCTTTTCTTAATTCAACGGCAGTGCTCCCCGTCCCTCTCCCCGCGCGAATTAAGCAATGCCGATGAATCCGCGCGGGGAGAGGGTGTCCGTAGGCCGGGCGTTGACATTGAAATCCGCTCTTGCACGCAGGCCGCCGCGCGATCTGCCGGGACGTACGGAATCAGTCCTTGCTTAAAAGCGGCGCGCTGCACCGCCGCCGATTTTTGTCGGATGTCGATCATGAATCCGTCGGCGTCCTGTAAGGTCCAAATGAGCGGGTGGTTCTCCCAGCGGCTTGGGAGGACCCAGCGGTGATCGAACTGGTGGATCTTCAACAGTTGGCGGATCGCCTTGGCCTTGCCTTGGCCGGTGCTCTCGGCAACACCGAAGGCCCGGTCGATAACGGGGAGCTTCATGTGTGGCGACTGGGAACGGTCGTCGAGAAAATTCACCCAACCGATCGCGCGGACGATGCCACAAGCCCAGGTTTCCAGCTTGCCTCTGAGCAAGGGTGAAGGCCGCTTGGCCGCCAGCTTCTCGGCCAATTTCCGGCACAACGCTGCGTACTCTTCGTTGAGGGACGTTTGGCAGAATTCATCCGTCATCGCGATGACCTGTTTCAGGATTTGACGGGCGTCCATGCCAGGCTCTTGAGGCGCCTTGATCGGGTGCGGTTTCCGGGACTCGGCAGGCGGATGGCTCGTTGCGGCCGTTCCAGGTAACGAGGTCACAATGCCGCTGTTTGCCTTCGCCGTTCGGAACTCTTCCTCGAACCGGCGCCGGCTGCCAGGGCCAAACGTAACGTTAAACGCGTTGACGATCCCATGATAGACGATCTTTCCCCGAAAGGGCAGTAGCGCTGTTTCGATCATCGCCGGCAACCGCGTCGGAATCAGCCGTTCAATGGGATCGACCAATCCCGTGACTCCGTAAACAGCCTGGGTCCCATCGCAGGCGAGAAGGACCATGTGCTTTTTCAGCTGCCGCAGCGCAATGAAGCGTCCGGCAACCAGATGACGCCAGGAGGACACGATCCCCAATTCCTCCTCAGACAACCTCGAGGGGTTGGCGGCGATGAACGCGTCGATCAACTCGAGGCGGCCGAGAAATGCTTGCACCACGTCGTGCCGTTTCTCGGGAGAAAGAGCGGAATACACTGCCGCAGCTCCGGGGACGCCAGCGCCCTTGAGCTGCTCCTGGACAAAATGCATCAAAGCGCCGTGCAACTTGTAAAACAGTTGGACTTCTTCGCGTGAGAGTAACATAGGGGTCCATTTCACTCAATGTTTCCAGCAACTGTCAAATCCCTTTGCACCCGTGATTTAAAGCCCCCCCGCAAAACCAACATTCACTAGAAAATAATAGATTGTGTTTGGATCAAAATTTAATGTCTGACTTCCCAATAATTACGTCGCAAAGGAGGTTGAATATGGAAATGGCAAAGGCTGAAAAGCGATCGACAACAACGGGCATAATTTGCGCATCCCTCCCGGATGTGGTGCGCAGCACCTACCATTCGCGGGCGGCGGCCAGGGAGGCGACCTCACGCGCGGTCAGGGCACGGCGAAAGATCGCGATATCGTCCATCAAGCCGACGTAGTTCACGCCAAGGCGGATGGCACCTTTTTCGATGTCCCACTCAAAAGGTTCGGCGATTTTCGGAGCCGCGCCCTGCAGCGTGCCGTAGAGATACAGTTCTGCCTCGCCGGCGCCGCTGCCCAACCGGGCGTGGGTGATGGCCACATGAGTCCAGCGGTTGCGCGCGAACGGCGCACGTTTCACCACCACCAGCCGATTGCTGAAGCCAGGGTTCTTGTCGGGATCAATACTTGACGGGTTCCACATCTTGAGCGCGCCGAAGACCCCGAGGCGGAAGTGGCGGGGCTTGTCATCCTTGGTGAAGTCAACCCAGATGGCGGAGTCGTTATAGGCTTTGTCGGTCACCTGGATGGGATCGCAAAATCCGGGTTCGAGGTCCTGTTCCGGATCGAGTTGCAGCCAGAAGCTGATGGTCCCGGACCAGTTCTTTGCGTCGAAGGGAACATTACCCTGCGCTTTGTAGAACACGGCTCTGGTGTTCTTTCTGGTGAAGCGCAGCGCGTCGCCCGAATGGCCTTCGCCCTTGGCATGGAGGACGTCCGTGCCATCGAGGCCGGGTTGCGCGGAGGCCTGTTCCTTGTAGCTGGAGGCTTGGTAGAGCTTGGGATCGCCTCCCGCGACTTGGGCGTCGAGAGACCCGTCGAAGGTGGCGCGGAAGACGATTTCGTTCTTCCAATCGGCGGCGCAGGCAGTGGCGGCGAGAGCGGCAGCACAAATGATGGAAATTTGCTTTTTCATGGCGAACCTCATGATGGCGTTCCTGAGGCGTTGGGACAAGAAAATAGCGGCCCTGGACGGGCGGACTGGCAGGGCTTCTCGTCTTATTGCGCGCGGCAAAAGACAGGAATATCCGTTGGTTATCGAGGGTTTCGTCCAAGACAAGCCAAGGAGCTTTTGCGCTCACAATTCCGACACATTTTCCTTGCCTCACGAGTAGCGGTCGGCCGGAATTTGCTCGAAACTTTGGGGTGCACGTCGTTGCATGGATGCCTATAGTGCGCAAATGACTGACAGACCTTGCTAAAGGTGGACCGACGATGTTGTGTCCGTCCTGGCGAAGCTTTGAAGATGGAATGATGCACTCCTGCACTCCACCACGTGCGCTTCGGCGTCGGAAAACTGAACTTGCCTATGCAACGCATCCTTCGTGAACAAGCTCGCAAATACGCGTTCGATTGGCGCGATGAACCGCTGTTGCGGGTCAAATGCGGCGAGCATTTCGAGATCGAAACATTCGACGCCAGCACCGGTTTTTTCAAAACTCCGGACGACAAGGCCATCCCGGCCCGGCGACCGGGTTTCGAC
>JBDTOW010000820.1:0-2953 GCA_039933075.1 Verrucomicrobiota bacterium
GTCCGACGGGCCTCACTTTCAACACCGCCTATTACGCCACGGCGGGCATGTGTCAAATCACCAGCAAGGGCTCGGCGGCCCCCGCTGCTACCGCGATCAAGGCTTTCGATCTCGATGACAAGACGGTGTGGAGCGACAAGTCCGCCACGAGTTGGCTTCAGTGCCAGTATGTCGATGGCCGGAAGTATCTCGTGACCTCGTATGCGGTCGTGTGCTCTGACCAGCAGCGCATGCCGCGCAGTTTGGAATTGTGCGGCTCGAATGACGGTGGGATAACTTGGGCCTCGCTGGACATCCGGAAGACCCCCGAGTTCAGCGGGCAGACCCGCCGCCGCGAGTTCACCATCGCCAAGCCAGCCAAGTGGAACATCTACCGGCTGAACGTCACTGCCGCCCATGAACCTGAAGGCATCGCCATCGCGACGCTCGAACTGAATGAGGCCATTCACTGCCGCCCCAAGGCCGCCGTCGCCACCGTGAGCCTTGATCACCAAAGCCTCAACCTCGCGGTCAATGCGCGGGCGACGCTCAACGCCACACTGGCACCGATGGAAACGTTCGAGCGGGAAGTGGCGTGGTGGAGCAGCGATCCCGCCGTGGCTGAAGTGCGGAAAGTTGGCGAGCAGATCGCCATCGTTGTCGGCAAGAAGCCCGGCGCCTGCAACATCAGTGCGATGATCGACAAGGTGCAGCAGACCTGCGCTGTCACGGTGGTTCCTTCCACACTCCCCGCCGGATGGCGCTACGACGAGCTCAACGCGCCGATGATTCCCGGCGCGATCTCGGTCGCTGGCGGCACGTTCACCCTCACGGGATGCGGTCATGCGATGACCGCGTTTTGGGAACGCGTGCGGGATCAAGGAACCTTCGTCAGCCAGCCGGTGACGGGCGACGCTGCCATCTCCGCCCGCCTCACAAGTCTGGCTCCCGACGTCGGCGGCCCGTCCTATCAATGGGACAATCGACCGCCTTCCGTGGCCGGATTGATGATCCGGGAATCGCTTACCGAGAAGTGCGGACGCTATCGGCTCATCCAAGTCGAAGCCTCGGGTTCGCTCGTCTGCCGGTGGCGAAACAAGTCGGGGGATCAGGACGACAACCAGAAAAAAGATTTCGGCAAGGTCACGCTGCCGCTCCATTTGAGGCTCATCCAGACGGGCGGGCAAACGCAGGTCTTCACCTCCACCGATGGCCGTGACTGGGGCGAGCCGCGCATGATTCTTCCCACGACCTTCGATGAGCAGAGCCGGATCGGCCTTTTTGTCTGTTCTGGTAACACGTTTTCATCAACCACGTCTGTCTTCGATTCGGTCAATGGTGTGAAATGAGTATCCCCACAAACTATGAAAACCCGATGTTTAATTTCTTCGCCCCTAATATCGTTGGTCGTTGCCAACGCGTTTACGGTGACCTCGCCGCTGCTTGCGATGAATGCGTTCAACAAAAACAAACTCACCTGTCTATCGTGACGTTTCTCAGAAAAGCTTCCCGACGCTTTGCACTCGCGGCCCTTTGGTTCTTGCTGGCACAGGCGTGCCATCGGTTGCCTGCGGCGGTGCCTGAGCCATTGATTCCTCAAGAGGGACTGCTGCTGGATTTGGATGCCTCCCGTGGCGTTGTGCCGGAGGATGGAGGACGGGTCGGCAAGTGGCTGAACCAGGTAGTCGGAAATAGTGCGCGGGAGTTTCTGCCCCAGGACAAGGGCCGGGCGGAGCGCGGTTCCGGCCGGCCAACTTTACGCACCGACGTGAAAGAACTCGGAGGGAAGAGCAGTGTCGTTTTCCGCGAGCAGGAACTCGTTTGCGCGGACGAAGACACCTTCGACCGTTTGACCACGGGCCAAGGCCACACTTGGGTCGTGCTGATGGCTCTGGATGATCAGCGGGTGGGCCTGAAAGACGTGAACTCATTCTTCGGCAATCTGCGCAACGACGGAAAGTATGAGGGCCTGTGGGGCTGCGTGAATGACGACAACACGGTTTGGTATGGTGCCCGCAATGGTGTCACGTTTGGCCGTTTCGATGCGAACAATCCGCAAGCCATTGGACCGAAACTCGAGCGAGGCGAATGGCACGTTATCGCTGGACGCATGGCGGCGGGGATCGGTTTTGTGAAGTTGGAACTGTTCGTAGATCGTCCGAGCGCCGTGGCGTCCGTGAACTTTCCTGTATCCGTGGAAGCCAATCCCTCGCGCATGGTGATCGGCCAGGAGCGCGATGCCTTCGAGCATCCGGGCAAAGAGTCGTTCGACGGCGAGATCGCCCGACTGTTGATTTGGTCGCGTCCGCTCTCCGACGACGAGCTGGCCAGCACTCTGCGCCTCCTCGCCGTGAACACACCTCGTGGGCAGCGTGCGGTCTGGACGGGCGCGGGGCGTGATGATCTCTGGAGCACCGGCGCCAACTGGAGCACCGGCCAGCCGCCCGGTGCGAGCGATGATGTGGTGCTCGACGGGTCATCGGCGAAGAACAGCAAATGGGACACGAACTTCGTGGTGAAATCCCTAGCCGTGCTACCCGAATACAAAGGCACTCTCACGAGTGCGGGGACTGGCTCTGTGGAGGGTGACGTGGTGCTAAGCGGTAAGTTGAGCATTACCAAAGACCCCCACCAACGGCTGCCCTTTCGCGGTGCAAACATCGACCTATCCGGCTTGGAGGAGCTGAGTGGCGGCAACTGGCGCGTGCCGCGGATCTTCGACCTTGGCGGGGCGGACGACCGGCTGGAGCAAACCCTAACACCTCCCAAAAAGGACATTGAGCTGGGCGAGTTTCGCTTCATCGAAAGAGGAATCGTCCACCTCAAAGGCCCGTTGCTGCGCTGTTACAGCATCGAAATCACGGGAGACAAAACCGTCCACCTTCACGGTCATAAAATCGACACCGAACGTTTTTGCAGTGCCGGCCAGCTCCGCGGCTTGGAGGGTTCGGAAATTCACGTTACCGGCTGGGCG
>JBDTOW010000821.1:0-2952 GCA_039933075.1 Verrucomicrobiota bacterium
AATCGCGCCCGGTGATTTGCAAGCCGGGCAGCACGCTTCTGATCTGCGCCTCGAACGCGCCGAAAGCGTGGCGCTTGTTCGACCAAATCCCGTGCATGACCACAACGGGCGGTCGAGTGATGGTGATGGGAAGGAGGTCCTCCACTTCCGCCCCTCCGTCCGGTTGGAAGCTCAAGGCCAGTTGCACCTCGCGCCGCACCGTCTGGGCATCCTGGACCGCTTCGGTGCCAGACCGGTCAAACGTCTTCGGCGCCTGGTAAACCACATAAGCTTCCCAATAGGCTGGGTTTGGCAATTGCTTGGTTCGGACGGTCACGGTCGCAGAACGATTCGTCTGCCCCGGCAGACCGAGCGAGCCATCTTCATCGGCGTTGCCGGTGGTGCCCGGTGCGCGCGCCGGTAGCGCGCTCAACGTGAAAGCTCCCGGCCCACCGGACCCTGGGATCACGCTGAGGCGGATGACCAGCCTGGTAACACCGTCCGCTGCGGTTCCCGCGCGTCTAATTCCGTAGGGAGTGGCTTTCCTCAACTGGTCAAAGTCGCCGGTGACCTCCGCCCCCTCGAGCAGGCCCGGGACAGGGTCGAGCAAATCCCACGAAATGCGGGCTGGCGGCGGCGGGTTCGTCTGCGTCAGGAGGAAGGCGTGAGTCTGGAAATTCGTTCTGCCGTAGCCGACAATTTGGCCGAAATCATTGATCGAATACGCGGCGTCGAGGTGCCAGCCGGAATTGGTCGGCAGCAGCTCCTGCAGGATGATGGCCGTGTTCGTCCGCCACAAAATCGCGAGGCCGCTACTGGAGCCGGTACCGACTACGTCCCCGCTCTTGTTCATGCCCAGCGGCACCGCGCGGTTGTCGCCCGACAGCAGCGGCAGGAGCGTCATGCCGTTGGTCTCGCTCCACAGGAAAGGAATCGCGTCGATCTGCGTCGGGAAGTCATAGGCGTAACCCGCGATCTGTCCCGCGTTGTTCACGGCAACGGCCACGCTGTTTGATCTCTCAGTGATCGTATGGATGTCGCTCATCGCGCCGCCGCCCACCGAGCGAAAGGCGTGTCGCGCCAGCCCCGGACCGAAGGACGACCAGCCGACAATCGTGCCGCTTAAATTAATCGCGCGCGCTTCGCTGTCGGCGAAGGCATTCGGGCCGGCCAGCGTGCCGAAATCCTTCACTGACTTGCCGTCGAGCCGTATCGCGCGACGGACGTTGACGCGCGGCCCGCCCGGGTAGATTGGGACGTTCGTGAACAGGACGCCTGCCACGACGCCGAGATTGTTTATGGCACGGGCTTCACTGTTCGGAACAAACAAGTGATAGGGCCGCTGAAATCCCTCAAACGCCATCGAACTCTGCGGCTCAGGCAGGGCGGCCGTGCCAGCCACCGTAAAGCGATCATTCATCCAGGAAAACTCGGTAAACGTACTTCGTTGCACCGTTTCCAGCGGCGTATGTAACCCATATTCACTCCCGATGAAATAGCCACTGGTTCCAGCGGCATCGGTCGTGCATAACACCAGGCCGCGGTTGTTGACGACGCGCGCTTCGCTGCGCGTGGCACCCAGAGGATGGAGGTCAATGATGGTGTAACTGGCCTGTCCGGCAGCGGCCCATGCACCCGCGAACGGAAGGAGAATCATCCACAATAGTTGCGAGTAAGTTTTCGTAATTGAAACCATTTCTCGATTCTCAATTTCCTCCTCTTGGCCTGAGGTTGTCGGGTCGGCCCGCTACTCCGGCACGCCCGATCCCCAAGGAGCCAGCCACCAATGCCATCCTTCGCCGGTGTTTCGCGACCGCCGTGTGGGAAAGCAGCAGGCGGAGGGCGGTCTCGCGGAGACTGAATCCCTGGATCAGGAGGGCCAGGATTCGCCGTTCGAGCGGGGTGAGCCACTTCGTGAGTTGCGCCCGCATGTCGGCCGCGCTGACCTCCGCGAATACACACGTCCGGCCGTCCGGCGTCTCGTCGTCGCCCTCCTCAATCCTGCTATCGCCGGAAGACAAACGACAGACAGCCCGATGTTTTGCGGAATCGACGCTGCGACCACGCTGGAGATAGTTTTGAAGGTGGTAACGGCAGCTCTGCAAATACCAGCTTTGGCTCTGTCCGGGATGCCGCTGCTCCTGTTGCCATAAATGAACCAGCGCCTCCTGCATCAAATCCTCGTGCAACGACACATTGGCCGCCGCCCGCGAAACAAGCCGGCGCACGATTGCCACGATTTGATCGCAATCGATCAACATATCGGTTCCCGTCCGGCTGCCCGGCATCTCAGAATTTCGCAAATTCTGGTTTCCACTTTCCCAACTTCTTCATTTGTATAAGAGACCAGCCAAAAAAAACAAAGCCGAAACTTAGCTGCGTTATCTGCGTTGGTGATAACAACAGGAAAAGAAAAAGGACAGATCATGAAATCACAAAAGACATTGATGGAGTCGAAGTCGGGTCATGTGTTCCAGTATGCCAAGCGAGTCGCGCTCTCCGGGCCGGGCAAGTTAATGCTGGCCGTGGCGGTCATGGGCAGCCTGGCCAGCCTTCCGCTGCGCACAGGAGCGGTCGATCGCAATGTGAACATCCAGAGCGTGGACGACCTCAGGATTCAAAAGGGCTTCGCCATTGCACCTGTTACACTGGATCTCCGGGGGAAAGACCCGGCGCTGGTTGGCCTGGGCAGCTATATTGTCAATACCCAAGGCGGCTGTAACGACTGCCACACGGCGCCTTCTCCCTTCGCGCCGGGCGGCGATCCTTTTCTCGGAGAACCCTTGAAGGTTAATGCCGCTGCTTACCTGGGAGGCGGAGTACATTTTGGGCCATTCGTATCCCGGAACATCACTCCAGACGCAAACGGGCGACCCGCTGGGCTTACCCGGGGTCAGTTCATCAGACTACTGCGAACGGGCATAGATGACGATGGAACTCTGCTTCAAGTCATGCCATGGCCTGTCTACGGGC
>JBDTOW010000822.1:0-2951 GCA_039933075.1 Verrucomicrobiota bacterium
CGATCTCATAGGATGCGTCCTTTCATTTCAGGGGTGAAACGGGGAATGTTTCTTGAGGAGAGCGCCAAGGTGACGATTCGAGCGGTGCGTTGGAGTAGGAAACGCACCGACCGTGTCGAGAGGGAAACGAATTCGGTAATGCAGCGCCCTGGAACAGACTTCAGCGTTGTATCCCGGTAAATCATCTCCGTCGCCGTCCCGCGACAGAAAGCCAAGATACACTTCACTTTTTCAGGTCAGACTCTCCTTAACTCTTGGCCGACCGTCGCCACTCTGTGTCACTTCATTCCGACTGGCTAACCGCATCTGGCCTGAATTTCTAATGCAACTTATGCTATTTCTTTATATCGTCAACCCGGCTTGATCATTTTACGCGCCGCTTCGGCAAATTCGCAGGTAGGTGCTTATTATTAGCGTGCTGCCAGCGTCCCGCTGGCAGAGGCCTTTGTTGCGATTAATCTCGCAGCGACTCGGTGGGAGAAAGGATCAACACGCGCGGTTTCTGCCGGTGGGACGCCGGCAGCACGCTAAGCAGACACCTTCGTAAGAAGTAGTTTGTTCAGATTATTTGCCAGGATTTTTGGCGAGACACGCGTCCCAAATCGGGATACGAAAGTGCAAATGCTAAAAAACTCCAGTTCAAATTTGCCTTTCGTTTCAGAATTCATTCGACCCTGCGAACCATAAACGTTGATTCCACGCTGGTATGAGTAAATTCCAAAACAAGCTATTCCATCCGGACGAATGGTTGATCACCTGTTTGTTGCTATTGTGCGCGCTGGAACCGGCCTCAGCGGTTGAAACACAGATTAGCACTTTTGCGGGGACCGGTCAGGCAGGTTATTCCGGCGATGGCGGTCCCGCCGAAAAAGCGCGACTCAATAATCCTTACGGTATTGCGCGAGGACCGGATGGCGCACTGTACATCTGCGACATGGAGAATCACGTTATCCGCAAGGTTATGCGCGACGGGATCATTTCCACGGTAGCCGGAACCGGCAAACCAGGCTACGCCGGTGACGGCGGCCCGGCCCGGCAAGCGGAACTCAATGAACCCTACGAAATTCGTTTCGACCGGGCGGGCAATATGTATTTCGTCGAGATGAAAAACTGTATCGTCCGACGCGTGGACGCCAAAACCCAAATCATCAGCACGGTGACTGGCAACGGCACGGCGGGCTTTCATGGCGATGGCGGACTAGCAACAGAGGCCACCTTGAAACAGCCCCATAGCATCCAGTTGGATCGCCATGGAGATCTCTACATCTGCGACATCGGCAATAATCGCATTCGCAAAGTAGCGATGACTTCAGGGATAATCTCAACCTTCGCGGGAACAGGCGAGGGAACTCCTCCTTCGGATGGCGCGAAAATTCAGGGCACGCCTCTGTACGGACCGCGCGCGATCGATTTTGATGCGGACGGCAATATGTGGCTCGCTCTACGTGAATGCAATGCAGTTTACAAACTCGATCTCAGGGCCGGAACCATTCATCACGTCGCGGGTGCCGGTCAAAAAGGTTTCACTGGAAATGGTGGTCCCGCGAAACAAGCAACTCTCTCTGGACCGAAAGGGCTGAGCGTGGCTCCGAACGGGGATATTTACTTCACCGACACCGAAAGCCACTCCGTGCGGATGATCGACGTCGCCCACGGAACCTTGAAATTGGTTGCCGGAACTGGCGAACGAGGTGACGGCCCCGAAGGCGCTCCATTGAAGTGCCGCATGTCGCGGCCCCACGGAATTTTCGTGGATGTGGACGGTGCAATCTTTATCGGCGACAGCGAAGCCCATCGAGTCCGAGTAATTCGAGAGACGCAGTAATTGCTTAGACCACAACTCCGTCGTGAAAGGACATTTTGACTGGCCAGGAGCGCGCAATCGGACGTGGTCCCGAACAAAAATTCGGGATGACACGGGTGCGCCCAACAATCACGGGGGGTTGGGTAAAATTGTATGTCAAAAAGCCACGAACGCTTAGAGCAAGGGGGTCAAGTCCACGCTTCCACGATTCCGAACGGGTCGAGTTCCAATCCGGAGGTCCAACGCCTTGCGGAAGATTCGCTGCGAAAGAAAAACTGGAAGCGCTGGGGTCCTTACCTTTCGGCGCGCCAGTGGGGAACCGTGCGGGAGGACTACTCCGAGGACGGCAACTGCTGGGAATATTTTACCCACGACCAGGCGCGCAGCCGGGCTTATCGCTGGGGTGAGGACGGGCTTTTGGGCATTACCGATCGGGAATGCCGGCTTTGCTTCGCGCTAGCGCTTTGGAACGGGAAAGATCCGATCTTGAAGGAACGGTTATTCGGTCTGACGGGTCCGGAAGGGAATCACGGTGAAGATGTCAAGGAGTGTTATTTCTACCTCGACTCCACCCCCACGCATTCATACATGAAGGCGCTCTACAAATACCCGCAGGGCGAATTCCCTTATGGCAAACTCATGGAGGAGAATCGCCGACGGGGAAAGAATGACCCGGAGTTCGAGCTGGCCGATACCGGAGTTTTTGACGGCAACCGTTACTTCGACATTTTCGCGGAATACGCGAAAAACTCACCGAACGATCTTCTCATCCGCATCACCGTGGCCAACCGCGGACCTGAGCTGGCTTCACTTCACCTGCTCCCGACGCTTTGGTTTCGCAATACCTGGTCGTGGGGCTGCACGCATGAGGGATGTTCGCTGAAACCTCGCATCCAACGCGAAGAGGAAAACCTGCTCGCCGCCACGCACGAGACGTTGGGCCGCTTCTTCTTTGCTTTGGCTCCCGCTGCGGACGGCAAGTTCCCATCCGTGCTCTTCACGGATTACGAGACCAACCAGGCGCGCGTGTTCGGTGCTATCAACACTGGTCCATGGGTCAAAGATGCATTTCACGATTTTGTCGTTTCCGGCCGCGCTGATGCGGTTAATCCGAAGGCCTACGGGACCAAAGCCGCTCCGCATTACC
>JBDTOW010000823.1:0-2950 GCA_039933075.1 Verrucomicrobiota bacterium
GCTCGGAGCGCGCACGAAAGTCACGGGCACGGTCGAGTTTTTGGATTCGAAGGCGCCGAACTTCAATCGACGATTCTATCGTTCGTCAGCTCCTTGAAATGGTCCGCTGCCTGCATGCATCATGATCAACTCAACAAAGGTTCCGCTTGAACAATGGCCCGTATTTTGGTAGGAGATTATTACCATGAAAGCGACGACGATGACGTTGACCGAGAAACGCCAGACTGTTTTTCCTCTGGACTGGTGCCGCCGGGAAGGACTGGAGCGCGGCGGGCCTTTGAACGTTTTCGATTTGGGGGGGGGACGGCCTGTTGATCCGGGCAGTGAAACCGCCCGGGAAACGGCAGATCGAGAAACTCTTGGAACAGGTTCCTGTGGGGAAACACTCTGCCAAACAAGCAGCGGCCATTGTAAAGGGAGCGTTGCGTCGCGTGCGTGATGAAGACGGCCGTGATTGACACCGGCGTCCTGGTAGCAGGCGTTTTCTGGCGTCACGAATCGTATCTTTGCCTCAAAGCCTGGCTTCACGGTTTCCTGCTGTCCGTAGTTTGGGATCAATATCCAAACCCCACGCGCCTGGCTCGGTACATTGACCCGGGCTCAAAGGCGATTGCTGAGTTAGCAGAAAAGCGAATCGATTTATTGGGCAGCCGACCCAGATCTTCGCGGGTGCTCTCAATTTCAGCGACCCCCGCCGAGCGGCATATATTCCAAACGCTTTTACCGCGCCCATACACCGTAGTCGCGGCTGAATTTTCGGCAATTGACTTCACCAAGAGGACGCAGAGACAACGGAGAGTCGCGTCCGGCGTTGAAAACACTAAACCCACTACCGGATGCAATCGGTAGTGGGTGAACTAAACAGAAAGCTAAATCGGTTAACCGATCAAGAAATCAATTGCTGCCATTGAGTGTCTTTCGCCTGGCGGCCGGCCTTTAACGCGCCTTTGCCGACGAATTCCTTGTAGCTCTCACCGACCAGATGAACGCGAGGATTTTCGTAGCCTTCTTCGGTCAGGAGACGTTGCAATTCGGTGTCCAATCCGCGAACGCGGCTGCCGCCGCCGGTCAGAACAATGTTCTGTAGTAATTCGGTTACGCTGTCGGAAGTAGCGCGGGAGATTAGAACTTTGACCGCTTCCAAAATGCGCTTGAGCAGTTCGTTGCACGCTTCACCGATCTGCGCGCCCAGGTCGAGCTTCCGCATCTTTCCGCCCACCACGACGTTTACGATGATCGGGTTTTCCAGGTTACCGACATAGGAGTGTTTCTCTTTGATGTCGCGAATCGTCATCGTCGACAGCGAGCAATCAGGATAGGTTTTTTTAATGGCTTCATTGAGCAGAAAATCGACCTTGTCGCCAGCGAACGGAATGCTGATCTGGTCATCCGCTGTTGGGAAATAACCTTGGACGAGGCAAACATCTGTCGTGCCGCCGCCGATATCGACGAACAATGAATTACTGACCGGGTCGACGTAGGTGCTGTCGCCCAAACAGGATTCATCGCGGTAACCGAGGGCCGCCAGAAATGGCTCCGGAATCAGGATGACGCGGTCAAACACGCCAGCCACGGCTTGTCGAAGATTTTCGCGGGCGGATCGCTCGGCGTTGGCCGGGAGACCAATGACCGCGCGAAGTTCTGCGTCCTCGGGCGGGTTGATAAGCGAGCGAATGTGCCGGGCGAAGTCGCGAGCAGCCGATAGATCATCGATAACACCGTCGGTCATTGGTTGAACCAGGCGGAGGTGGAGGCGATTCTTGATCGCGTCGGCCCCGAAAAGGACCTTGGCGTTTCCCGGTAAAAGATTTTCCACGATGCCTTCGTTGGCGTAACCGACGACGGTGGGGACAATCTGGGTGACAACGGGCTCGTCAGAGCCGACAAAGCTCGTTTGAACGCACGACTTGTTGGTGCCCCAATCAAAACCGACGATCATAACGGTCGTTTTGGCGGTCACCGGCATGTCGGTATGGAGCCCGTTCTTTGAATTTGATTTCATCGTTTTGCGATCCTCTAAGTCGAACGATGCGGTACGTGTGTTGTTATGCATTGGTGTTTTCCTGTTCTTTTAGTGTGTTGCCGAGAAAGCTTCGGAGGCTCATCCGGCTTGGGAGTTGATGTTGGTGTTCGTCTGGCTGCTATTCTAGAAAGCTAAGGCTGGTTGCGGGCTGAGATCCGAGAGGTATTCCGCATGCAGGGCGTCGATGATTCCCGGAATGTCATCGAACTTGATTCGCTGCGGGCGATCGGCGGACGGACTCAGTGGCAGCGAAGTGGACCTCGCGGATGGATTTTCGTTGTTGGTCCTGGAGAAAGACTGGTCGCGCGCTTGTTCTTTAACTTCCTGCAAAACCCTGGTGCAAAGGGTGGGAACAAGCTCTTCATTCAATTGGTTCCAAATCATGCCGCGAATGACCCAGGTATCTTCCACTCGCTTTTGTTCCTCGCGGAACATGTTCACCAGGTCCGTCTTCTTCGACGCAGCGTCCTTCGGGCTGATCTTGGACCAGGTCGAAATGCTCCGGGGAAGGTCGGCGTGGATGATCCGATTAGACTCGTGAGTTTTACCCTGGTGCATCAGCATGCAGGCCTGCCGAAAACCATTCACCACTTGATTCCAGAGTTGATCGTTTGTCGCTGTCATAATGCTTTACTCGAGTCAGTTTATTCTACGAGACCGTTGTGGGACACGGTTTAGCAAAGCTCGTACCACGGCAGAATCAGCCCGAAATCGACTTTTCCGGGCTGCTCGACAATCCCTGGAGGTAATGTTTGCCGATCATCTGATCAAAGTTTCCTAGCGGCCTCGCATTAAAAAACTTGGCAGGGCGAGACTCGTCGAGCCCTGATCAAACCTGATGATTGCCAAGAACCACAACTCGTCATTCCGGGGAGCCTTCGATCCACGAACACCAAAACGCCCCTTGCCGCCTCCCGACCAACGGGC
>JBDTOW010000824.1:0-2944 GCA_039933075.1 Verrucomicrobiota bacterium
GCGGCTGCAATCTTCGCCCATCGGTCCGGGTTCGTGAAGAGCAGAACAACGAGATCTTTGGCAAGTTGGGCTAGTTGCAAGACGCGAGCATCGTCAGGATGAGAAAGCCGCAGGACTCTCACGGCATTTAATCCACCGGTGACTCTCGTCCGAGGGGCCAGAACAACCATCGTCACTTGAATGCCTCGAGCGGCAAGGCTTTCCAGTTTTCTTTGAATGAAAGTCTCCGGCGGCCATTTGACCCCAACTACGAGGAGACGCAAGACTGGCGATGTTGTATTCAGTGGCTCATTGGACCGGGCTTCTCGCGTCCGGTTTTCCTTCGCACGCCGGCAGAACTTGCTTTTGCCCCCTTTGGTTTAAACTGCCGTCTGCAGGTGGAGGTCCGCTTTCTGCCTTCTTGAACTCCAGAAAAAATCGCGCGTCAAGCCTGTCAGCGATGCCGGCGGGTCCAGTCTGGGAAGCAAGAATTGGTCGGCGCCAGGGACGACGGTGCCGGCTCTCGTTGTGAACGCCAGCTCGTAGCCGGCATTTTTCACTTCACTCGAGGAACTCTTGCCATAATTTCCATTGGGAAAGGCAAAGAAACGGCACGAACGATCTAGCCGTGCTTCCAGTTCCACTCTTGATTCGGTAAGTTCGTGGATTCGCACCGCTCGAGGCTGGGCGTTGTGATGAATCTCGTGGTCGACCCCGTGACTACCGATTTCGACGCCGCTATCTGCCAGTCGCCGCGTTTGTTCCCAACTCATCAATCTCAGCGAAGGAAATTTGTTTAAGAGACGTTCGATTTCGCCGTCTGGAAATTGGTGCGCGATGTGATCCATGCTCACCCGTCGCACCGTCGAAGGAACTGTTTTTAATTTCTTGCGGATTGCTTGAAATGCTTCCGCGCGTTCCTCATCAGAGCGGAGCGGGAAGGTGTGGCCGAGGGCCTCCAGCTTGAGGGCGTTTCCGTGCAGCAGGAGCAGCGAGAGTTCCACCAGGGGAATTGTCCGCTCTTGATCGATATTGCCTGTGGAAACAAAGACCGCCCAGGGAAGATTAAAATCACTCAGGAGTTCCGCGGCTAATAAATTATTGGCGTAACCATCGTCAAATGTTATCGCTACCGCCGGTTTGCGCTGCTTGCCGGGAGTGGACAGTCGGTCATGAATCTCGGCCAGGCTCAGTACTCTGAAACGGCTGAGAAATCGAAGATGATCTCGGAAGTCTGAAAGACGATGGAAATTGCGCTCCAGCCGCGAATCAGCCTTTGACTCTACCACGCCGTGATAGCAATAGACCCGGATGCCGTCCCTCAGGCAGCCGTCGAGAAAAAGTCCAGACAGATAGCTGGCGGTTAGCAGTGACCACATAAATCAAAAACACATCCATTAATCCAATTGAAATATCTTATCGACATTAGATTCCGAGCCTTTAGCCGCGGTTCCCACAAATTGTAGCTGAGAGCCGAATGATCTGACAGGAAGAAAATGCTGCTACGTTTGGGGGACACCACCACGATGTGTACCGCCTGTGTCGGCGAGGATGAAAGGCTATGTTCCTTTTCTGGCCACAGCAATGGAGTGCAGGCCGTATCCAAACCATAATTGACATCCAGTCAACCACTGCCCGATTCCAAGTCTTTCACAGAGTCGACGAAGACGCAGAGAACTCAACCAGCGATGGAGCCCTTTGTTTCCCGAGGTCGGAACGATCGTTGTGATACGCAAAAGCTCGAACTGTTGGAGCAACATGGATTTCAGCGTCTCCACAGTGAGCCACTTCTCAATCGGTTGCTCTCGAATCGACGTTTGAACATCCTCTTCCATCGCTGAAGCTACACGGGCATTTGGCGTCGTCAAAATCAGGTATCCGCCGTTGCGCAGCAAATCGTGTGCAATCCTCAGGTAACCGACCTGGTCCTCGACGTGTTCGATTACTTCCTGGCTTACTACGACGTCAAATTCCCCGGGCGAATAGTCCCACTCGAACACGTTGGAGTTTATGAATTGAACATGAGGGTACCTCTTTGAAGCTTCGTTTATCGCAGTGCTTGAAAGCTCGATGCCAACCGTAGGCCCAAAAACCCCGAGGATATTGGCAAGCCAACCAGCTCCACAGCCCAAGTCAACGATCCGTGGCTCAGACAGTTTGGTCTCTCCAAGCGCGGAAAGAATTGCGGCGCAACGTAGAAGTTTCCTTTGATGAGCAAAGCTGAACTCCTGCCACCGCTTGTTGTAGAAACTCTCTTGATTCTCGATGCTTGGGTTTGTCATTAGGAAAAGCTAGGTTATCGAGGCGCTTTCTCGTGAATCGCCTCGACGTCGTGTGAACTTTGAGCCACCGAGAATGACCGACAATTGAAGATCGATGCCACCGCGGTTACGGCTCTCGCCATTCGTGCGAAACGGCAAAGATCATCCTGTCGTACGCCGGTGGTCTTCCGATATCGTAAATGTCACGACCGTGGACGATTAGGCTACCGATATTCGTGTTTCGCCAAAGCCAACCGCTCCTCGAAACTGTCAGACCGGCACCGATGTAATATTCCCCGGCGGATAAAGCCAGCTTAGGGATGAAGCAATCAACGTAATGTTCGCCTTTACGCAGGGGAACCTGGACCCCGGAGTCCAAAACGATTAACCGCTGATTCTTATAGTCGATGACGTCCAGGATCACGGTGCCATAACGGTAATCTTCGTTACAAGTGTAGTAGACTCGAAAAAGTAAATCGTCCCAAGTGAACGTTGAAGGTTTAGGATTCCCTTCTGCGTCCAGGATCTCGATGCGGGTAATGCACGTTGAATTCGTAGCACCGTTCACCGCGCCGGTATGAATCACGTGCGAACTCTCAGCGGAGGCACGATCGAAGCTTCCCCGATGGTAAAACTGGACGGCATCGTGAGCACTTCCCTCGAAAGCAATTTTACCCTGTTGGAGGACTATCCCGCGCTTGCAC
>JBDTOW010000825.1:0-2939 GCA_039933075.1 Verrucomicrobiota bacterium
GCGGGCCAATGGGGATCGCGAGGACGAGGGTAACGGCAAAAATCCGGTTGGAGGTTGAATCTGAGAAATGAAGCTTTATCATCGCCTCGTTCCGTCAAAAACAGGTGATTCCCTTTATGAAGAAAACCCTGTCGGTCATTATTTGGCTGGCGATTGCGTTGTTGGGCATGGCGGCTTATGTCGTGCTCGCCTTTCATCGCGGTGAACAGATCAATTCAGTCTATATTCTAATCGCGGCTCTCAGCACGTACGCGATCGGATACCGGTTTTATTCAAAGTGGATCGCCGCCCGCGTGCTGGTGCTGAACGACCGTCGCGCAACTCCCTGCGAGGTGAACGACGACGGCAAGGATTTCGTTAAGACCAATAAGTGGATCGTCTTTGGTCATCATTTTGCGGCCATCTCGGGTCCAGGACCGCTGGTTGGGCCGGTTCTCGCGGCGCAGTTCGGTTATTTGCCAGGAACATTGTGGATCTTGATCGGCGTTGTCATCGGTGGCGCCGTGCAGGATTTTGTGATTCTATTTTGCTCGCTGCGGCGCAATGGAAAATCGCTGGGCCAAATGGTCAAGGAAGAGCTTAATGCGCTGGCGGGATGCATTGGTCTGGCAGCAATCCTGGCGATCATGGTTATTCTTCTGGCAGTTCTGGCGCTGGTTGTCGTCAAAGCGCTGGCGGAAAGTCCCTGGGGCGTCTTCACCGTCGGAGCAACAATCCCGATTGCCCTGTTCATGGGCGGTTATCTTCGATACTGGCGCGTGGGCAAAGTCATGGAGGCGTCGGCAATCGGGATCGTTCTGTTGCTGCTCGCGGTGTGGGGCGGTCAGTTTGTTCACCGGCATGCCGAATTGGCCACGCTCTTCACGGTCAAGGAGGAACGACTGGCATGGTCGATTATTCTATACGGGTTGGCGGCGAGCATCCTGCCAGTCTGGCTGCTTTTGGCGCCGCGCGATTATCTAAGTACCTTCATGAAGTTGGGCACGATCTTCGCGCTCGCGCTGGGAGTCTTTTTCATTTTGCCGAATTTGAAGATGCCGCCCATCAGCCAGTTTATCGACGGTTCAGGGCCGGTCGTGGCCGGCAAGTTGTTTCCGTTCTGTTTTATCACCATCGCATGCGGAGCCATCTCCGGGTTCCACTCTCTCATTTCCAGCGGCACGACGCCGAAGCTGGTTACACGGGAGAGCTATGTGCGGCCGATCGGTTATGGCGCGATGTGTCTTGAATCGTTGGTCGCCATCATGGCTTTGATCGCTGCCTGCACTTTGGAACCGGGCGTTTACCTGAGCATCAACGTCAAAGGCGCTCCCGCTGACACCGTGGCCAGAATCACCGCGCTGGGCTTTCCGGTCACGGTGGACCAAATGAACAAACTGGCGGAAACAATCGGTGAAAAAACCTTGTTCGGACGCACCGGCGGCGCTGCCACACTCGCGGTTGGGATGGCGCAGATCTTTTCGAAAGCCGTCCGCGATCGCTGGCTCGATCTCTGGTATCACTTCGCGATTATGTTCGAAGCGCTCTTTATTCTAACGACGCTCGACGCCGGGACGCGAGTGGGCCGCTATATTCTGCAGGATATTTTGGGCAATCTTTGGAAACCACTGGGCGACACGAAAAGTGTCAGCGCCAACGTGCTGGCCAGCGTTTTAATCGTAGCGGGCTGGGGTTATTTTCTGGTTCAAGGGGTGCGCGATCCACTAGGTGGAATTAACTCGCTCTGGCCGTTGTTTGGCATCGCGAACCAACTGCTCGCGTCGATAGCGTTGTGTCTGGCCACGACGGTTATTTTGAAAATGCAACTCACCGCCAGCGCCGTTGGCGTGCCTGGACAGCCAGGACGACCCGCGTTCGCGCTGGTTACGTTGATTCCCTTGCTCTGGTTGCTGTCGGTCACGATGACGGCCGGGGTGCAAAAGATTTTCCACGCCGACTCGCGGATCGGATTCTTGTCCCAGGCCGAACTCCTCGAACGAAAACTTCCAGAACTCCAACAGGCCGTGGCTGCCGCGCGAACCAGCGGAACGGCCGCGGCGTTTGAATCCGCGGAGAAGGCTCTGCGGGCAAATCGAGTCCTGCGCTTCAATCAAATGCTCGACGCGGTCGTGGCTGGGACCTTTCTCGTCCTGGTGACGGTGATCTTCCTATTAAGTGTGCGGGAATGGGTTCTTCTCCTGGCCCGTCGAACACTCGCCACGCTGCACGAAACCGAACCGGTCTGGTTGCCAGTTTATGCCGTCGCGGAAGCGAAGCCCCTTCGTCTGTTCAGTCTCTTGGCGTTGGCATTGATTCTGATAAGGGAATTGTCCGGGGAGGCTGCCCTCGATCGGGCGCGAAGAGCGGCAAGTGGATGTCCTTGTTTGGGGGCGGAAGACGTCTGCGACAGCGGCCGGGTGAAGATTGACCTGCTGGGGAAAAAGAGCGTCATCGTTGACCAGGCTATTGACCCGCATCTTTACGTGCAGACCGTCGAGAAGAAGTTTAACGGAATCCACCGTTGTTGCTGAAAAATCCTTGGTCTCCCGTCGCGCTGATGATGAACTAGGCCCCGTGGAATGCATTGGCTTATTCGGCGGCTCGTTCAATCCGGTTCACCTTGGGCATCTGCTGGTCGCCCAAGCGGCGATCGAGGAGTTGCGATTGTCTAGTCTTTACTTCATTCCAGCGGCGCAATCTCCGTTCAAGCCGGGAGTCGAACTTGCACCTGGCTCCGAGCGGCTGCGGATGCTGCGCCTGGCCTTGGCCGGACAGACCGCTTGTGAAATCGATGCACAGGAACTTCTGCGCGGCGGAATTTCTTATACAATCGACACCGTCCGCGATTATTCGCGGCGTTTCCCTCGAGCACCGCTTTTCTACCTCATTGGCTCGGACCATGTCGTCCAATTGCCAAAGTGGCGCGCGGCCGACGAACTGGCGAAGCTGGTCGAATTCGT
>JBDTOW010000826.1:0-2937 GCA_039933075.1 Verrucomicrobiota bacterium
GCGTCTTTTGGGATGCCAACGACACCGTAATTCACGGCGCGAATATTGTGCTTGGCCAGCTTTTCCTTCACCTTCTGGATCACCTCCTCCGGCGCGCTGTCGTCCCACTTCACATTCGGCTCTTCTTTGCTGAGCTTCTGGCCGGGATAAAACTCGATAGTGCGACCGCCAGCCTGATCGGTCTTTTCAATCGCCTCGAACACGCTGAACCGGTTGAACGTGTATGCCTGGCAACCGGCAGGGAACCAGCCGACTTTACATTCGTCGGGCAGGGGTGCCGCTGCGAGCGTAACGGCCGAGGCGATGGTCAGCAGCGTGCCGGTGCAGATTTTGTGAGTCAGATTAAATTTTGTCATAGTTATCTCCGGTTTCGGTGTGTTCCCCATTGCATCGCGTTGGCCGCGCGGTGTCAAAGGCAAAACGCGCGGGACCAACATCACTTTAGCCAAGGTCGCGTCCTCATGCGGAGCAATTCTCCGCGCCCGTTGAACTTCCGTTCAGCGTCTTTGGCCTTTTGTAACAAGATTAGGATTTGACGGCGGGCGAGGGAGGTTGCAGCCTCACTGCATGAACCCCGATTCAAGCCAAATCCTTTCCTGCAACAAAGTGTCAAGAGGCGCCGCTCTTTCAATGATCGTACTAGCCGCAACGTTCGCATGGGTTTTCCCGGTTCTGCACGGCGCGGCGCCAAATGCAGAGCCGGCGTGGCGCCTGTTGCCGTTGATCACCGACGGAAAAGTGGACCCAGGCTGGATACACGTGGGGTGGGGTGGCTTCGTCGTGGACGATGGCGCACTCCGAACGGAGTGCGATCCGAAGGGGCTCGGACTGCTGGTCTATAAGAAGGAGCGTCTTGGCAATTGCCAGGTTCGCGTGGTTTTCAAAAGCAAGGAGGCAAAGTCGAATTCCGGCGTCTACGTGCGGATCGCCGACGGAATTCTGGAACAGGCCGGCCAGCCGGGTACGGCCTTTGAGCGCGACGCCACTGGCACGCCCTCGACGGCGTCAATGGAGAAGGTGAAGGCTGCGGCAGAACGCGAGGAGGGGCCGTGGTTCGCAGTGCACCGTGGCTATGAAGTCCAGATCGCGGACGGAGGTGACCCTTATCATCGGACAGGCGCCATTTACTCGCTTGCGCCTTCGTCGGCCGATTCGAAAAAGGAGGGCGAATGGAAGACAATGGTCATCACGCTCGCTGGCGATCGAGTTTTTGTGGATCTCGATGGGAAGCGGATAACGAGCTTCGATTCCGCGAGTCCTGACTTGCCGCCCCAAAAGCAATGGTACGAGCCGAAACGGGCGCCGAAGCGTCCCGCGGTGGGCTACATCGGCTTGCAGAATCATGACCCCGGTGACGTCGTATGGTTCAAGGAAGTCAGCGTGCGACAACTGCCGGCTGGCGGTGCGAAGTGATCGGCAACGAGTGATTACATTCCAGCTTGAGGGTCAGGAATTCGTGGCGTTAAACGGCGGCCCGCACTTCAAATTCACTGAAGCGATATCGTTTGTTGTGAACTGCGAGACGCAACGTGAAGTGGATGGCCAAGGATAAAGAACTCTTCCCATGTCCTCCAACGTTTTCCGAACATCCGTTACCGCCACACTGTCCGTAAGAAACTGGGCACGAGCGATCGACTTCTACAAGGCGGCCTTCGGCGCGAGCGAGTTGTACCGTGTTGACGGTGGCGGCGTTGCTCAATTGTCGGTGTCCGGCGCGGAATTCTGGGTCGCCGAAGAATCTCCAGAGCACCTTAACTTCAGTCCCGAATCGCTGGGTGGATGCTCGGTTCGAATGCTGCTGATTGTGGAAGACCCCGCGGCGGTCTGCGCCCACGCCGTGGCAGCCGGCGCGAAGGAGGTAGCGCCCGTTGCTGACGCCTATGGATGGCGTCTCGGGCGCATCGTCGATCCATTTGGACACCACTGGGAGATCGGCAAACCGTTAAGCTGAGGAGAGGGATCATGCGAGTTACTCGACGAGCAAACGATAGAAGCGGGCAGAGAAATTGGGAGCGAGGGTTTCAGTCATCGCTTGCAGCGAACCGCTCCCGTTGACGCTGGCAACGGATTGCCACATCGATAAGTTTGGCGAAGCTTGGAGGCGGTAGGTGCGGCCGGACCGGGAGGAGAATCGGATTTCGACTTCACCCGCCGCCTTGATCGTAATGGTTTCAATTAACGGAGCGGTCGGTGTGACCGGCACTCCTGTGAAACCGGATTGTAAGATCGTGCCCCAAAGGCCGGCGACGACGGCAGAGTGGCCGTCCGTCGCCAGCGCGTTCAGGTCGTTCAACGTTCCCGACGGGACTTGCTGCCACACGCCTAAATCCGGCGACGTCATAATCAGGCCGGTATGGCCGGATACGATGTAGATTCCTTCCGGAACGCCGGGCACCTCGTTGACATGAATGACTTTCTTCAATGCCGCGTTCGCCTTGGCCGTGCGCGCGGTCCAGCTTTTCCCATCGCGGGAATTGCGCACCTGACCGTTGAAACCCACCGCGACAAATTGATCTTTGAGAAACGAGATGCCACGCAAGACCGCCGTGGGCGCAGGGTTGGAAACCGGATCCCACGTCACCGGTGTCCAGGTAATCGCGTCGGGCGAAGTCAAGGTCGCGGGAGCCGAGCCGGCGATCAGAGCATCACGGTCGCCGACGGCGACGAAGAGTCCGTTGGCAAAGGCCACATCGTAGAGCGTGCTGGCGACCCCGGAGTTCTGCGATGTCCAAACAAGACCATCCGGAGAGGTGAGGACGGCGCCCCGCTCACCGACGCCCACAAACAAGCCCTGCCCAAACGTCAGTCCCCACAACTCTGCGCCGGTTGAGGACGCTTGGTCCCACGTGATGCCATCGGTGGACGTCAAACAGACGTTGACAAGTCCGACCGCCACGTACTTGCCGTTGCCAAAGGCCACCGAACGAAATGGCACGC
>JBDTOW010000827.1:0-2927 GCA_039933075.1 Verrucomicrobiota bacterium
GACTCGGCCAGGAAAACACTTTTAAGAAGGTCGTCGAAAGCTTTTACGGAAGCTTATGAAGCCTGCGGGGCAGCGACGGAGTACAGATCCTGCCGGCCAGATTGCTCGTCGCAAATGTTGGATCCTGGTGCGCGCCGACTTCGTGAACCGCGACAATGTTCGGATGCTTCAGATTGGCCGCCGCCGCCGCTTCGGTGCGAAAACGATGGATGAACTCCTTGCTCGCCGCCGCTCCCGTCAAAATCATCTTCACCGCGACAATGCGATCAAGGCTGACTTGCCGCGCTTTATCGACAATGCCCATTCCGCCGCGTGCGATTTTCTTCCACCAACTGGTAATCACCGAAGGAACGAGTCGCTGGAGCGTCGTTCGCAGAAACCCGATAGCCGCCAGCCACGCCAGGTTGCAGAGCGGTCGCTATGCCATTTTTCCCTGGCGGTAACGCGATAGAAGCGAGACGCGGAAGTTCCCGCGCAGGATCGGGGAATGGCAACGTGCCGGTTTCGTTTGTCAGCGTCGTCAGCCGCGTCCACGCTTTCAGATCGTTCGAGGCTTCGGTGTCATCGGCGAAACTTTTCCAGCTTTTCACTTTCAGTTCGACGAGGCCGTTCGCTTGAGTCACGTGCGGCTCCCATTTCATCGGTTTTGTCGCATAGGCGACAAAGTTTGGGCCTAACGGGCCGGGGCGGAGCGAAACCGAGTCACCTTAGTTCACGCTGCAGCCGATAAAATGCAGACGCTTCAACTGTGGGGATATCTTTGGTCAGGGTCTCGCCGGTTCCGGAAAACCTCTCCACGTCAGTCCAACCATTGGGCTGAAGCTGATTCTGCCTTTGCAGGAGGTCGAGGTAATCTGGGTCGCTCAGCCATTCCAGCCGAAGGACGTTCTGGCTCGCGTCTTTCACCATCTTCATCTGCAGCGCGGGGGCGATGACCGGTGGAGTGTATTCGAGCAACTGGGAAAGGCCTTGCTCGTCAGTTCCGGAAGGGCCGCCGATGGCATAGATCCGACCATTCACTTCCTTTGCCCCGAAGCCAAAGAGTGGGACTGAAATCCGGGGAGTGGTTGACCAGATGTTCGTCCGTCTCGTCCAGGTGTTAGCAATAGGATTGTATTCTTGGACGAGGGCGAAGATGGTGTCGGGCGTTCTACCTCCCATGACGTAGACCCGTCCATGAGCCGTGCTCGCGGCTGAAGCTCCTCGGGCGGTCGGCATGTTGGCTTCGCGCGTCCAAGTGTCGGTCAGAGGATCATACATCTCCACGGTGGGCAGAATCTGGAATCCTGGTCCTGCTGATCCGATGACGAAGATTTTTCCTTCTGCCACACTGGCGCAAAGCATTCCCCGGGCTGTGGGCATGGCGGCTTTTCGTCCCAAGCATCCGTGGCTGGATCGTAGGCCTCGACACTCGAAAGAGCCGGTGCGCCGCGCGTGGTCAAGCCGCCGATGACATAGATTTTCCCAGCGACCACCGCGCTGGCAAATCCCTCTCGAGCCGTAGGCATATCGGCTTTGCGAGTCCATTTGTCGGTGGCGGGGTCGCACTCTTCCACCGACTTCAGAGGCGAAGGTAAGAACGCAACGCTGTCGCCTCCGATGGCGTAGATCTTGCCGTTCACCGCCTCGCTGGAGAACCAACCTCTCGCGGTCAGCAAGGCGGCTCGCGTGGTCCATGAGTTGGCCGATGGATCATAGGCTTCAACAGTTCTCAGGCCGGCGCCTCCTCCAACCGAGGCTCCGCCAAGGGCGTAAATATTTCCGTCCAACACTGATGCAACCCCAGCCGTGTGTCCTTTAAGAGTGAGTAACTCTTTATCGCTGGAGACCTCTCAAATTCTCGCCGTCCGATCCCCGCTGCCGACGTTGATCAATTCGCCGCGCACGCCCGAGTTCATTGAGCCACCGCCGGTGACAATTCGTTGGCTGTCCGGAGAAAAAGCCACAGAACTGATCCGAGACCCGTGCCTTTTGACGGCCAGCAATTCGTTGCGGCCGCCAGCGTTCCAAACACGGGCTGTCTGATCATCCCCGGCGGTGGCAATCCGCCGACCGTCCGGCGAGAAAGTCACAGAAGCTACGGGAGCACTGTGTCCTTTCAGAATTCCCAGTTCCTTCCCCGTGGCGGCTTCCCACACTTTGGCCTCATGATCCTGACTGCCGGTGACCAGGCTCTGGCCGTCGGGAGAAAACGCCACGGATAATATGGCGCCGCGATGACCAACGAGTGTTCGTAGTTCGTTGCCGTTGGCGGCGTCCCATACCTTGGCGGTTTGATCCCAACTGCCGCTGACAATCCGCCGACCGTCCGGCGAAAATGCCACCGGGCTCCAGCTGAGCGTGACCGTAGGCGTAGTGGGGCTTTAGTCCCAGTTCGCGCTTGGAACACGTCAACGCTTCGTGAATCCCATTTGTGCCACGGTCGTGTTTGACTGCGGCCTAACCGAAAAGACAATTATGTGTCACAAAGAAAATCTGACGAAGATCAACAAACTGAACGAGCTCGCGCCGGAATAGATGAAGGCGTTCTGGGCGTTTGACAAGGCCGCCGTCGCTGACGGAGCAATCCCGGTGAAGTACAAGGAGCTGATTGCCATCGCGGTCGCGCTCACCACGCAATGCCCGTATTGCATCGAAATCCATAACGCGAATGCGCGCAAGGCTGGTGCAACGGGCGTCGAGATAGCGGAGGCCGCGATGGTCGCCGCCACGCTGCGGGCCGGAGCGTCCGTCACGCACTCGACACACGCGTTGACCACTTAGGCTGCGCCAATCCATTCGGCGCGCACTTGAGGGTTGTGGTGTGCGCTGAACAACCAAAGCAACTCAAATAGAAACCGAACAAAACCTATGCCATTGCCCGATTCCGACCCTCGCCTCCAGCCCTTTTGCTGGGAAATTGGAGGAAAAAGCGTCGAGTTTCAGTG
>JBDTOW010000828.1:0-2921 GCA_039933075.1 Verrucomicrobiota bacterium
GTGCAGGCGCGGTTCGGCGATCGCTTCCAGGACAAAGATTAGCTCCAACAGCATCGTCCGTTCGTTCGCCGTTGGCAGCACGGCAAAGGAACAGTTTCCCGTTTCGGCCCCGAGCAACAAGTCCATGGCTTCGGTGACCATGGGATGATCCCAGGTCAGAAACCCGACATCTTCCCGGACGAGCGCGCGGCTCCGGTCGCACGCGACGACCATTCCTTCAGGTGGCATGGAGGAAAATGAATCGGTGATGATGCCTTGGGGATTCAGTTGCCAAGTGTGCGGAGCCAGTTCCTCGATATGAACTCCAAAATGGTCTAACACATCCAGCAGGTAAATCTCCAAATCCGGCAGCCGGTGTTGCTCCTGAATCTGGCCGATGATTTTTTGCGCCACCGCGGGACGGAAAGAATTCAATTCCAACAAACGATCCCGGCCCTGTTCGAGAAGCCGGCGAATATCCCGGCGTGCGGCTGCGGTCTTTTTCAAGAGGCCGGCCAGTTCCTGCTCGGCTGTGGTGCGATCCACCACGGAAAACTCCTGCGCCAGGTCATAGACAGCCCGCCCAAAGCGGCGCATCAATTCGTTGCCGCCTTCGAGATTCTTTTCAAAGGCGTTCAAGCCTTCGTGATACCAGCGCGCCAAAACCTCCTGCGGACTGCGCGCGACATAAGGCACATGGATCTGGATGTCCTCGGCCTGTCCGATTCGATCCAGCCGCCCGATGCGCTGTTCGAGCAGCTCGGGATTCAGCGGCAGGTCAAACAGAACGAGGTGATGCGCGAATTGAAAGTTGCGTCCTTCGCTGCCGATCTCCGAACAGATCAGCAGCCGCGCCCCGTCAGGCTCGGCGAACCAGGCGGCATTGCGATCCCGTTGCACCAGCGTGAGTCCTTCATGGAAAATTCCTGTCTTGATGGCCAAGTGTCGTCGCAGCGCCGCAGCGAGGGCTTCGGCTTTTTCAATGCTGCGTCCGATTAACAACACTTTCTGGGGATCAAGTTTCTGCAGCAGGTCCACCAGCCAAAGAACGCGCGGGTCTTTCGCCAGATCAAACGAGCTCTGCGGCCGGGTATTCCCGGCGTCCTCGGCAAACTCGGTGGAGAGGCGATCCAGCCACCGCTCCCCTTCCTGGCCGGCCTCCAGCCTCGCCAGCCGCACGGTGCGTTTGGGGAAACCCTTCACGCCAGCACGGGTGTTGCGGAACAGCACACGGCCGGGACCGTGCAAGTCCAACAGGTTTTCCAGCAGTGCCTGTCTCGCTTCGGCGTTGCCTTTGCTCAGCGCAAGAAGACGTTGCTCCAGTTCACCATCATGCGCGAGCAAGCGGCGAAGAAAGGCAACGTCCTTCCGGGTGAGTTCGTTTTCGCCGAGCAGCTTCTCGGCTACCTCCGCGGTGCCCCGGTAATCCTTCGACTCAGCCTGAAAACCTGCGAGGTCGCGATAGCGATCCGGGTCCAGTAAATGCAGCCGGGCAAAATGGCTTTCGACCCCAAGCTGTTCCGGGGTGGCCGTCAGCAACAACAGTCCCTCCGACTTGCGGCTGAGTTCATGCACGACCTGATACTCGCGGCTCGGCGCGGTTTCCGACCATTCAAGGTGATGCGCTTCGTCCACCACCAGCACATCCCAACCAGCCGCCACCGCTTGGGTTGAGCGGCGCGGGTCACGCGCCAGAAAATCAATGCTGGTCAGGACCAAATGATCATCCAGAAACGGGTTGGCGCCCGGTTCGCCGGCTTCGATGGACGCGCAACGTTCCTCATCAAAAATATTAAGCCACACATTGAACCGTCGGAGCATTTCCACGAACCACTGATGCACCAGCGATTCCGGGACCAACACCAGAATGCGATTCGCCCGCCCGCTCAACAATAGGCGATGCAGGATGAGGCAGGCCTCGATGGTTTTTCCGAGTCCCACCTCATCCGACAGCATCACGCGCGGCGCCTGCCGGCTGGCGACTTCTTGTGCGATGTAAAGCTGGTGCGGAATCAAGTCAATGCGGCCGCCGAGGAAGCCGCGCACAGAAGACTTGCGCGAGCGGTGAAGCAGATCCAGCGTGCGCCGACGAAGCTCAAACTTCGTTGAGGTGTCGAAGCGTCCCGTAAACAAGCGCTCCTGCGGCCCCCGAGGACTCATGCGGTCGCTCAGTTGGGCTTCGGGCAGTTGTTGGGTTTCGCCCACGTAAATCAGCAAGCCTTGATGCTCGATGACTTCCTTGACGATCAACTCTCTTTCATCTTGAGCTCTTACCTTGTCGCCGACGCGAAAGCGAACGCGCTTCAACGGCGCATGGTCAATGGCATAAGTGCGCGCTTCGCCGGCCGATTTGAACTCAACCTGCACCCGATCGATTCCGGCATGCAGGACGGTGGCCAGTCCAAGCTCTGGCTCCGTTTCGCTGATCCACCGTTGACCTGGGATAAACAAACTCATGAAATTACGGCGGGCTGTATGCGAGTTTTCCCAGACAAATGCAACCTCTGGAATCGCACGCGGCATGATTTTTCGCGGTCTATCGAGAGCAGAGCACCATGCAACTTGCTGATTGCGCCCTGACCAACGCGCGGTCCAAACCGCGCGCTCGTCAGGAGCGAGCATCCGCAAAAGCGCCAAATGAGCGGCGGGCTTCCGTCTGCGGCTCGGCGGCGGGCGTTGCGCTCCGGCTACGTTCCGTTAGGCCCGTCTCTCCGTCTCCACTCCACTTCTCCGCTCGCCGACCGCAGACCGAAGCCGACGATCATCACCGAGGCTGGCGTGAGAGCCGACGCGATTTCGCTTGATCTCCACAATTCTCTTGTGCTGGCGATTTCCGCAGCAAGCATAGATTTTTTAGGTAGCGCGGTGAGGTATTTCCGGACGGGCATCTCGTTGGGCAATCCTTCCATCGCGTAACGCGCGAGAGCTTCGTCCTTGTCCGT
>JBDTOW010000829.1:0-2919 GCA_039933075.1 Verrucomicrobiota bacterium
CATGCCGACATGTCAGCCGCGCTAGCCGCCGTTCTGGAACAATTCGAAGCACCCTTGATGCTGCGTGAACTGCCGTTGCCCGCGCGCGTGCCGCGGGGCGCCGCGCTGGTCCGCACGGAAATGGCCGGAATCTGCGGCACCGATGTGCACTTGTGGAAAGGTCAGTTGCCCATCGCGCTCCCGGTGATTCTCGGCCATGAAACGGTCGGTCGCCTCGAACAACTCGGTGAAGGACTGGAAAGCGATTGGACAGGGCAACCCCTGAAGAGCGGCGATCGCGTCACTTGGAATTCCGCAGCCTCGTGCGGACAGTGCTATTATTGCGCTGAGAAACGACAACCAACCCGTTGTCCGCAACGGCGCGCCTATGGCATCGGCTATCGTTGCGATCAACCGCCGCATCTGCTCGGTGGCTACGCTGAATTTCATTATCTCCATCCGGGCGCGACGATTTTCAAACTGCCCGACGATCTGCCAACCGAGTCGGTCATCGGCGCGGGTTGCGCGCTCATCACCGCAATTCACGGGATCGAGCGGACGGGCATTGCCTGGCGTGACAACGTGGTAGTGCAAGGCGCGGGACCGGTTGGCATCTCCGCCCTGGCAGTGGCCAAAAGTGCCGGCGCAACACAAGTGATCGTCGTTGGCGGGCCGAAGCATCGACTGGCAACGGCGAAACACTTCGGCGCCGACTGGACCATCGATATTGATGAGCTCCCCGATGCGGCGGCGCGTATCGAAGCCGTGCGCGACATCACCGCGGGTCACGGTGCGGATGTCGTGCTGGAATGCGTCGGCCACCCCAACGCCGTCCCGGAAGGCATGGAGATGTGCCGCGATGGCGGGAAATATCTCGTGCTTGGGCACTATTGTGATTCGGGCACGGTGACGTTCAACCCGCATGTTATTACGCGCAAACAACTCCAGGTTTTCGGCTCGTGGTCGAGCGAGCCGCGCCATTTGAAAATGGCCCTCGAGTTTCTACACGCGCACCAGCGCCAGTTTCCGTTTGCCTCGATGGTAAGTCACCGATTCCCCCTGACGGAGGCCAACGAGGCTCTGGCCACAACCGCCCGCTGGGAATCGGCCAAAAGTGTCATCATCCCGGGCGAGCGGCGTTGATTGAACAACGGTTCTTAACAAAAGGTCCTATTCTGCCCTTGCTGTTTGCCATAACCCTCTTTGTCAGCGCTTCTTTGCTGTTCTGTGTTCAGCCAATGGTTTCCAAAATGCTGTTACCATTGTTGGGCGGAGCGCCGGCAGTTTGGAACACTTGCATGGTCTTTTTTCAAGGCATGCTGCTCGCCGGGTACGCGTACGCTCACTACACCGCTGCGTGGATGGGCGTGCGGCGGCAAGCTCTCCTCCACCTGGTCCTGCTGCTCGTCGCCGCCGCGTTTCTGCCGGTAAGCATTTCCGCCAGCACCAGCGATTTGATCCCTTGGGAGTCCAGCCCGGCCTCGTGGATTCTTGTGCGCTTGCTGATCACTGTCGGACTGCCGTTCTTTGTGATCTCGGCAAGCGGACCTTTGCTTCAGAAATGGTTTTCCGAAACCGGTCATGCGTCCGGAAAGGACCCGTATTTTTTGTACGCGACCAGCAACCTCGGGAGCCTGGTTGCCTTGCTGGGCTATCCCTTGTTCATGGAACCCCACCTGCGGCTGCGCCAGCAAAGTCTGTGGTGGACGGCAGGCTACGGAATTCTCGTTCTACTGACGTTGGTCTGTGCTGTCGCGGTCTGGCGGGGTCGCGCGGCACGGACGCGCATGGCCGGGCCAACCGAGGCCAGCAAGCAGGAGTCACTGCAACCGATCGCGCAATTGAGCGAAGCCATTACCCTCAAGCGCCGGCTTGCCTGGGTAGCGCTGGCCTTCGTGCCTTCCAGCCTCATGCTCGGAGTAACGGGCTACTTGTCGAACGACATCGCCGCGATACCGTTGTTGTGGGTCGTTCCGCTCGCGTTGTATCTCTTAACATTCATCCTGGCTTTCGCAAAGCGCGTGTACATCCGTGATCGATGGGTGAGCGGCGTACTTCCACTGGGCGCGCTCAGTTTGACGTACCTCTGGCTTTCGGAGGCAACCGAGCCAGTCTGGTTGCTGCTGCTTTTGCATCTTTTGTTTTTCTTCACCGCCTCATTGGCGTGTCATCGGCGGCTGGCAAACTCTCGTCCGCCGGCGGAACGCTTGACCGACTTTTATCTTTGCCTTTCGGCGGGCGGCGTGTTGGGAGGAATCTTCAATGCGTTGATCGCGCCCATCGCATTTAACTCGGTCGTCGAGTATCCGTTGGCAGTGATTCTGGCGTGTGTCCTGGGCAGGGAATCGACCAAGACCGCGGACAGCCGACAGACGCGTCGGCTTGATCTTCTGTTGCCGGCGGGCATTGGCCTCTTCTCGGTCGTTCTCGCGCTCGCGCTCGCCCGCTACACGAGCATGCCATTCCAGCTTCGGAGTGGAATTGTGTTTGGCCTGCCGCTGATTGGCGTTTATTCCCTCGTCGATCGTCCGATTCGCTTTGCTTTGGCGATCGGGGCGCTCATGCTCGGCAGTTCGCTGCATTCCGGTGAGCAGGGTTACGTTTTGCACGCAGAGCGGAATTTCTTCGGAGTCTCGCGAGTGACGTTGGATCCGACGCGGCGCTTTCACCGGATCGTGCACGGCAACACTCTGCATGGCCAACAATTCATCGAGCGCGAACGCCGCTGTGAACCGCTGGCCTATTACCATCGCACGGGACCCGTTGGCTCCATTATCAATCAGTTTAATGCCAGCCCTGCGTCGACCAATGTCGCCATCGTCGGCCTGGGCGCCGGGTCGATGGCGAGCTATTCCACCGCAAATCAACATTGGACGTTCTACGAAATCGATCCCTCGGTCATCCGAATTGCGAACAACTCGAATTACTTTTCCTTTCTGC
>JBDTOW010000830.1:0-2901 GCA_039933075.1 Verrucomicrobiota bacterium
CAACTTGAAGCTGCGGCTCTGCTCGCTGATCTCCAACTGAAACCGAATATCCCCACCGCTCATCGGGCGGAGGATTGCCAATGGTCCGTTCCCTTGCTGAATGATCAAATACTTCCAACGTCGGGCGTCGTTGACCAGCGGCGGCAGGACCTGGCCGTCTAGTTCCTGTTCCTCCACGGTCCAGATGCCGGCGAGAGGCTGGGCTTTTGCTGCTGCAATCATCGCGCTCCTGACGTTATAAAAGGTCCAGAGCATTTTGGTGGCGAGCAAAAGAAACACTCCGTATTTGCAAACCGTTACCGCACGTTCCAGCCAGGCGCGCTGGAACAAGGGAGGGAACCGCACAGCCGGCACAGCCCGATGCCAGAGCAGCAGATCCGCCAGGCGCCGCGCATCGGGCGCAATGAGAAAGAGCGCCATGACCAGCATGTGTGCGGAAACGATGATGACCCCCACCTGATACCAAAGGTTCAGCGCGAGCACGTTGGCCAGCGCGCCGGCGCAAAGGAGCGCGCCGAGGAGAGTCGTGCGGCGCGAGAGGAGCAGCAGCAAGCCGACGATTTCCACAATCCCGCAGGCGCTCGTGTATCCCGGCGAAGCGCCCATGAACCTCCAAAGCAAACCAGAGGGCGACTGTTCGCCAAAGGTCACCAGGAGATCGGCCCAGTTGATCTCCTCAAATTGCAGAGGGATTGCTTTGACGGAGGCGAAAACGAGCAGGCTCAAAACGAGATAGAGTCGAACCAGCCCACGTAGGAATTCGTGCGCGGTGACGTAACCCAACCGCCGTCGATCCAGCCAACTCCAGAGGAGTGTGGCCGCGAGCGCAATCGCCGTGCGGCAGGCCATGTTCACCCAGCCATAGGTATTGTCACTGGCGCCGCTGGTCACCCCGGCGATGGCCACGCCAAAGACATGCTCGCCAGTCCATTTCACGGCCGCCTCCCACGGAATGCGCAAGGGATGCAGCATCCGCGTGGAGACACCGAGATGATTTAGAACCGTGTGGGGCAGCCCTTCCCCAGTGGGATCGAACAGATAGAGGATCAGGTAGCTGAAGACGAAGCGAAATCCGGCCCGCAGCGGCAGCGGCCAGCGCGGAGTGGGGGTGGCGGTGGCGGTCATGAGAACAGGAGGTCGATACACGGCGCAGCGTCAACAAAGAGACAGCCATGCAACAACCGAACCGTCATGGCGCAGCCGGGGCGAGTTTGCCTTCCCGGTAACCGCGCAGCGTCTGCTCGAACTCGGCTTTCTTTTTCAGATCAGCCAATCGCACCGCTTTCCCCTGGGTGGTGATGGCCTTCTCCTTCTGTCCGCGCAGAAATTGCAACCGCGCCAGAGTTGCCAAGTATGTTGGGTTTTCGTCGCGCGCTGTGGCGCTGGCTTCTTCGGCGATTGCCTGCGCCAAAGCCAGGTTCCTTTCGTACAGTCCGTCGGTTTTGGCCAACGTCCAAGCCAGGGAGTTCCGATGAAGTGAATTCAGGTGAGGGACACTGGCCAGACAGGGACCGCACCATGTCGCCCAAAACTCGACCAGATACACCTTGTCGCGCTCGAACCCTTTCACAGGTTCTCCTTGCACCCATGTCCCCGTCTTGAGAGGTGGCGCAAGGTCACCGACCTTAAGCGAAATAGGATTCTCGGCACGGGCCGAATCAGAAAGGAAGGCCAGCGCGAAAAGGATTGTTTGGGCGGATGTGCCAGGCAACGAGTAGTATCGCATAAGCATTTGGAGTACGAGGTTTACTGTAATGAAGCCAGTCCCTGCCTTCAATCGCTGTTTGTGCTGACTGCGCGGCCATTGATGCAGTCTCACTGCCACAATGGCTACCATCGGGAGTGCATCATTCCGCCTGTCCAACCCAACTGGGTCCTCCCATTTGTCCAGAGCGCTACTTCACTGGGTTGCCATCGGCCTCGAGCATTTGAATTTCGCCCCAGGCGAGTTCGCGAATCCCTGGCTCGATTGCTGAACGGTCGCCCACCACCAGCCAGCCCAACTGGTCCGGATGCACGTTGTGCAGCAGCTTTGACCAGATGATTCAGCGAGAGCGCGCGAACCTTCTCGGGATAGGTAATGAAGTAATCGTCAGGCAAGCCGTAGCTGACAATATCGCTTATAGACCCTTTCACGCTGTCGTTTGTTTCCCACTGCCCGGGCAGGCTCAGGGTTTGATTCTTTTGCGAGTTGCTTGAATTTAGCGACCGGCGGTCCCGCGGGGATGTCGGCAAAGTATTGCTCCACTTTTTTAGGGCGGTATCTGCATCGATGTCGCCGGCCAGGACCAGGACCGCGTTGGCCGCCCCATAATAAGTTTTGAACCAGGTGCGAACATCCTCGAGTGAGGCGGCATTCAGGTCTTCCATGGAGCCGATGACAGTCCAGGAATAGGGATGTCCGGCCGGCGCGGTGCCTTTGGTGATCAACTCATCGGTTACGCCATAGGGTCGGTTTTCACTTTGGCGCTTTTCATTTTGGACGACGCCGCGTTGTTCATCGAGGCGAGGTTGATCAATGACCCCCAGCAGATGTCCCATGCGATCGGATTCCATCCATAACACCACATCCACGGCGCTCGTAGGAACATTTTGGAAATAATCCGTGCGGTCCCCACTGGTGGTACCGTTCATATCCGTAGCGCCGATGCGTTCCAGAGCTTTGAAGTAATCATCGTTGAAATGCTCACTGCCATTGAACATCAGATGCTCGAACAAGTGGGCGAAACCAGTCTTGCCGGGCTTCTCATTTTTCGAACCAACATGGTACCAGACATTCACTGCGACAATCGGCGCTTTGTGATCCTCGTGGACGATCAGCGTCAGTCCATTTTTCAGAACAAACTTTTTGTAGGGAATATCGCTCTTAGCGTCAGTGACACTATCCGCGGCCTTCGTTGC
>JBDTOW010000831.1:0-2901 GCA_039933075.1 Verrucomicrobiota bacterium
AACCCGAACTCGCAATTCCCGGCCTGCTGGAAGAAGTCAAAAAAAAAGTAAATCGGCCGGTACCGGAACTGCCCTTGTCTGACGAAGACACAACGCTCTTGTTAACGCCGGTTCGAAATACATCAGGCGCAAGTGCTGGCGCGTCGAATGGTCATTCGAATTTGCATGATCGCACCATTACCAGCCTGAACGATGCTGTGGCCCATTTTCAGCAGGACGCACCAACCTGTCCGAACTGTGGCCATGTCGCGGTGCGCAATGGAGCTTGCTACAAATGCCTCAACTGCGGTGAAAGTCTTGGTTGTTCGTAACACAGGGCGTCGGGAGGAATAGAGCCGGGGGCTAAGTCGTTCCCCGGCTCCTTCTTTTTTGAGGGCTCGTAAACTCGACTCCGTCTGGCCTCACGAAAGTCGTTGCGATTGACCAAGCAAATTGTCAAATCGCCTCTTGAGCCTCGTCTCAACCGGACACCGAACCACGCACGGCCTGATCCGCCCTATCCGCCAGCAGGAACAAGAAAGCAAAGAACCCACTGCTCTGGCCATGGAAGAGTCCCGTATTGGTCAGGAAATGGACTGCGGCGCTTGCTCCAGCCAGCGGGATGGAGGTAGGACGAATGATCGAACACAGTGGCAGATCCTCGCTGATGAACTTGCAAGGCTTGGGCATGACCAGACTTGTCGCGGTGTTGGGATTCAGGTTGAGATCCGGAAACACCAACCCGTCACCGGTGTCAAGAGGAGCAACGTGCCCGACAACGTCGTGCCAAATCGCGAAATGGGCAACCTCCGAGCCTTCAATGCTAGTCACAATTCGGAGAGTGATCAGGCTGGCACATTTGAGGCTGAGCGCATCATAAAGGCTGGCGCCGCCTTGCTCAATCATTGGAAAGTGGAAGGCGGCCGTGTTAGCAATCGCCTGGATTTCGTCGGCGGAATAAAGGCTCTGGTCCTTAACCGGAATGGCTGGGCGATCAACAATGTTTACCACTTGCCCGAAAGTATCCCCGAAGTCGGGGTTGCCTGAGCTCCGATAGCGGAGATACCAGCTCGTGTCCACGTTAAGGTGCATCAAGTTGGTCAGTCGCAGGGTCTGGATTGGGGCCACTGGACTGCTCGGGAGAGTCCGGAACCGATCGAACTTGACCGGCTCTATGCCCATTTTAATCAGGAACGCGCTGAGAAAGTCCTGATGGCTGAACTCGTCTGCCGTATTTTGATCAATATAGGTGGGCATGTCGTCGTCGATGGCTTCCAAGGCGTCTGCGTACGGTCCGTCCACATGGGCGAACTCCATGTATTGCTGCCACAAATCGGTCTCCAGGATTTCCGCGGCAGCGAGGAATCTCAGGATGGCGGCATCACCCTTTGTGATGGACCCAATGTCCTGCGTAGCGGCCCGACTGGGCAAGGTGGCGCCGACGGGAAGCAACGATGCCCCACCCAAAGCAAGGCTTTTCATAAAGGACCGGCGTCCTACCTTGCGTCCACTGCGGACGTTCGATATTTGGCCGGCGGCGGTTGCGGGCTGTTCCGCGCCGCGTCGGATGCGTGTAATGTCTTTCATATCAAGGAACGGCTTAATTTTTGTATTCATATGGTTATTCCTTATTTCTTGTGGCAGAGCTTCCGCCACATCATTGGTAAGATGATCGAACAAAGAAAAAGTTCCCGGCCCGTGACCCCACCTCCGCGCCCGGAGATCTCGGGAGACTCCCCGTCGAGTCTGGCCACGGATCCGTCTCGCAAAAGACACGCTCTCGGTGAGAAGCTCCGGAGATTGCGGGCGATGCTTGTCACTTCTCGTTTGTCCGGTATCCTCCGCGTATGAATGACCGCACCTTTGGTTTCACGAAAGAGGATCCCTGGCGAATTTTTCGGATCATGGCTGAATTTGTGGACTCGTTCGAAATGCTCTCGCGGGTAGGGCCGTCAGTGACGATTTTTGGTTCTGCGCGAATCCCAAAAGCTGATCCTTATTACAAGGCGGCTGTGGAGTTGGCCAAAGGCTTGGCTCAGAATAACTTAACTGTGATAACCGGCGGGGGTCCCGGGATCATGGAGGCGGCGAATCGCGGCGCCGCGCTCGGCAAAGGCAAGTCAGTTGGCTTGAATATCGAACTGCCCAACGAGCAATCGGGCAATCGTTACGTCAACATGCCGATCAATTTCCACTACTTTTTTTCGCGTAAGGTCTGTTTCGTGAAATACAGTCTAGGGTTTGTTTTCATGCCGGGTGGCTTTGGCACGTTGGACGAATTCTTCGAGATCGTAACCCTGGTTCAAACGGAACGAATCTCGAGGTTCCCATTGATACTTTTTGGCCGGGAGTATTGGAAAGGATTGCTTCATTGGATCAAGTCCACCCTGGAAAAGAATCGCTTCATCGGCCCTGGGGACTTGGAACTTTTGACGGTTACCGACGATCCAAGCGCAGCCATCCGTTTAATCATCGACTATCAAAGGCGGCTCGGCCCGCCGGACACGCTCACAAAAGGTATCGCATAGCCGCCCCGACGACTGTAGCCCGCATCATCAATGAATCGAATAACGCGACTTCCAAACGGGCTTACGATCGCGACCGAGGAGATGCCACACATGGCCAGCGTCAGCTTGGGATTGTGGGTTGGCGTTGGCGGCCGTTACGAGCCGGAAGACTTGTGCGGAGTTTCACATTTCATCGAACATCTTCTTTTCAAAGGAACGCGCAAACGATCCGCCAAACAGATTTCCCAGGATGTCGAAGGGATTGGTGGTGACCTGAACGCCTTTACCAGTGAGGAAAACACCTGTTTCTTTTCCAAGGCGCGGCACGACCGGTTTCAAGAGTTACTCGATGTCCTGATGGATATGTTTCTGAACTCAAAATTCGACCCAGCCGAGATTGAAAAAGAGCGGGGCG
>JBDTOW010000832.1:0-2898 GCA_039933075.1 Verrucomicrobiota bacterium
TTCGCTGAGATCGATCGATCCCAAGTCCGTGCCAACCGAGAACATGCCCAATGTCGAATCCAAATAGCGGACAATAATCGCCGGTCTCATGCTCTCAGCCTGACCGGCAGATTTGCGACCCTGGCTAGAAGTTGTTCAAGACATCAATCAGTTGCCGGAGGCGTCCGTAATGACGGCGGTTGAAGCCAAACGCAATTCGGGGAAGATCAACCGCATCCTGATTCTCCCGCTCTTCCGGCAGCGCTTCGATCACGGAGATCTTGGGGCCGACGATGATGTCGGAGAAATCATCGTTCAATGCGTCAATCGCGGCTGGCGTCGGTGCGCGCTGTAAACGGATCACATAAAGTTCCTTCACGAACCGGCCCGAATGGTAGTTGCGATAAAATCGGGTAATCCACTTCACCGCTTCGTCTGCATTGTCGGTGAGTTGGTAAAGATAAAGATCGTCCGGTGAGATCAACTGGTGCCGCAGGAGGTGTTCACGAACCATCTTGTCCCACGTTTTCCAGTACGTTCCGCCCGGCTTATCCATAAACACCAGCGGCATCAGACGACTTTTCCCCGTTTGCATCAAGGTGAGGGCTTCATACCCCTCGTCCAGAGTGCCAAAGCCGCCGGGAAAAAGCACGATAGCGTCGGAGTACCGCACGAAGGTCAGTTTCCGAGTAAAGAAATATTTGAACGTGACGAGTTTCTTGTCCTTTTGAATGATCGGGTTGGCCGCTTGTTCCCAGGGCAGGCGAATGTTCGCCCCGAAACTCTTCTCCGGCCCGGCCCCTTCGTGTCCGCCTTGCATAATACCGGGTCCGGCTCCGGTAATGACCATGTAACCCGCCGCGGCGATCTTCCGGGCGAACTCCACCGCTTGACGATATTCCACTACGGTTGGTTCAATACGGGCCGAGCCGAAAATCGTAACCTTTCGCGTGCCCGAGTAGGGTTCGAACAACCGGAATGCGTAACGTAACTCCCGCAGGGTGGTTTGGATCAGTCGCGCGTCGCCGCGGGACTTAACGTCCTTGAGCATCTTCAGCCCATTCAGGATTACGTCCTCGACGATGTCCGGATTATTTCCCCCGCCGCTAAGAGCAATGAGCTCCTGGATTCGACGTTTTGTTTCCGGGTCAATCGGCGGCCTTTCCAATTTTTCCATGTTGCGAAAGTATCTTCTGCGTGTGATTACTCGCGTCCAGCCGCGGCGATGAATGGTTTGAGCTCGTCCATCAAACGCGCGAAGCCCTCGAGGGAAACTTGTTGGGCGCCGTCGCTCCAGGCTTCGGCGGGAGTCGGGTGTACTTCGATGAGCAAGGCGTCGGCGCCGATCGCGACCGCGCCTTTGCAGAGGGCGCTGACCAGGTCGGCTCGCCCCGCTCCCTGGCTCGGATCGATTACGATCGGGCAATGCGACTCCTGTTTGACGATCGGAATCGCGGATAGATCAAGGGTGTTGCGGGTGTACGTCTCAAATGTTCGAATGCCGCGCTCACAGAACATCAGATTTGGGTTTTCGTTGGCCAGCACATATTCGCCCGCCAGCAGCCACTCCTCAATTTTCATCGACAATCCGCGCTTCAGCAATACTGGTTTGCCGGTTCGGGCGGCCGCAATGAGCAGTTGGAAGTTCTGTGCGTTGCGAGCTCCGATCTGGATGATGTCTGTGTACTCGGCAACCATTTCAGCGTGGTCTTCGGACAGGAGCTCCGTGATGATCGCCAAACCGGTTTCTTCGCGTGCTTTGGCCAGCAGTTTCAGGCCTTTTTCCCCCAAACCCTGAAATTCGTAAGGTGACGTGCGCGGTTTGAAAGCCCCGCCCCGCAAGATCGTGGCTCCCGCCGCCTTCACGGCATGGGCTGTGGTAATCAATTGCCGTTTATTCTCGACGGAACAGGGGCCGGCCATCACCTGGAATTTTTTCCCGCCGATGATGATGCCGCGAACGTCAATCGACGAGTTGGCCTTGTGGGCCTCGCGGCTCACCAGCTTATAGCGTTTCTGGACCGGCATAACCCGCTCGACCTGCGACCAGGCCGCCAAGGTTTCGAGCGTATGATTGCGGCGCTCGTCACCGATGGCGCCGATCACCGTCCGTTCGACGCCCCGCATAATGTGCGGTTTGTAGCCCAGTTTTCGAATTTCCATGAGCACGGCGTTTTCCTCTTTCCTCGTAATGTTTGGTTTAAGGACGACGATCATAAGTTCTTTCGCGCGCCACACGCGTATCAATAAAAAAGCCGCAGGCGACAACCTGCGGCAACGGGTTAATGGTTTAATTCAACACAGCCCCCAGCGCAGGTCAACCCGGCGAAAGTAAAACCAGGGACACTTGCCGGGAATCAGACCGCTAAACTTTGAGCCGTTAAAATTCACGGCTGCGAAGTTAGCAAAGGCGCGGACGGCGTCAATGGTGGATTTTCTACTCTTTGTCCTCGGATCATCGGCGAGGGCGTTGACATCGATGTTGCCGGACGGTCAAACGAGCGACTCGATCAACTACAATCCAATCCTACTTACCTCGGTGTTCCTCGGTGTGGACGATTTGCGCGGGCTTGGTTGAGTCCCGGGCGAGTTCACTGTGAGATTGGAAGAGATTGGAAGCGGGACGAGATGCTCGGCTGTTGCATTTATTTGGAAATCGTGCTACGAACATGACGTTCACAGCGGGTGTGGTTCAATGGTAGAATATGGCCTTCCCAAGGCTGAGACGAGGGTTCGATTCCCTTCACCCGCTCCACTAGTTGTCAATCAACGCATTAGCTCATATCAAGCTCCCCAAAACAGCGAAGTCATAACTGAAAGTCATAACAAATCGCTGGAGTTTTCCCTTAACGCAGAGGTGAAAACCACGATTCCCTTGGTCACTTACTGCGTGCCGGTAATCCGAGCAATCGATCCATT
>JBDTOW010000833.1:0-2895 GCA_039933075.1 Verrucomicrobiota bacterium
GTTTCGATCGGGTCCGGCAGGAGGTAACGCGGATCGGGGTGAATCTCGAGCTTGACCCACTTCGGCAGGCCCGCGGCTGCGGCCAGGCGAGCAAGCCGAACGGCTTCCTTGGCGTTCATCGCGCCGCTCGTGTTTGGCAAGAGTAGATATTTTTGCGGATCGATAAATTCGAGGATATTGGCAAACGGATCTTTATTGCCGCTCAAATCCGCCCGGCGAAGCGCGACGGTGACCATTTCCGCGCCACTCGCGGCCAACGCATCGCGCATCGCCGCTGGGGACGAAAATTTTCCAGTTCCCATGATTAGCCGGGAACGGAATTCGCGACTGGCAATTACGAACGCACGATTAGCCAATGACATCGCCGCCCAAGATAGGAAAACGAAAGCGGAGTGTCGAGGGACGATTGGCCGCGAACGGTGGTTGAGGCGCATTTCATTTTTGGATAACTCGGACGGCGGTCTGAAAACAGTCCGAGATTGAAGTGCCGTGCGTGGGGCAGGCATCCTTGCCTGCCGGTTGTGGCGGCAATCCCTGCCGCCAATGAGCACTCCGGGCAGGGATGCCCGGGCAACCGGCAGCCAAGATGGCTGCCCTACAGGTGCGCTGACCGAACTGTTGAAGAAAGTGATCGAATGATGTTTGATGGTGTGAAATGGCGTTCAAGAAATCTCATTTTAGGAAATCAACGTGAGCCCAATAAAATCCTTTCGTTCTTTTTTTCAGCATTGGGCAGCACTGTCTCTGCTGCTTTTTGTGGCGACCGAATTGGTTGTTGTCGGGCAGTCGACAGTAGTTGCGACGCCCACGGTGATCACGGTTGATGCTGGCTTCGAGGCCGACGACGGCGCGCCGGACACCTTTCGACTCGTGCGCCGCGCATCGGCCCTTGAAATTTCCGTCAACGGTTCGCTGCTCATGCTCGTCGATAGTGAAGACGCCGGCGGGATAAATGTCATCGGCTCGTCCGACAACGACACGCTGATTGTGGACACCAGCGGTGGTAATCCGATTCCTGATGGCGGCGTGACGTTTGATGGTGGCGGGCAAACCGGACCGCCGGGCGACGCTTTACGCGTGATTGGTGACGGCAAAAACCATGGCGCTTATGAAGTGAGCGCGACCAGCGCGGGAACCGGAACCCTGCGGTTGGATGGGCGAGCCATTCGTTTCACGGGATTAGAGCCGGTCGAGGTCTCCGGTTTGGGTCTTTTCACATTCACGACTCCGAACAGTGACGACGTTCTGACGATCAGCGCGGGGACGGGTTCCGGGGGGCAACCAGCCAACGTGATCGCGGGAACCAGCGGCGGCACGGCGTTCGAGTCGCTCACCTTTTTCGACGTCGCTCTCTTTATCATCGATACCGGGAGCAACGATGCGGTGTCGGCTGGAAATGACTCGATCACTATCGACAGTTCCGGATTGATCGCTCGGAATTTGCAAAGCCTCAACATTTTTACCGGCCGCGGGGACGACACGCTATCGATTCAGGCGGGTAACTTCAGCTTGCCTTCGCCGGGCGGGTCGTTTGTGTTTGAAGGCGGGTCTGGCTCCGATCGAATCGACGCCCAGGCCGATGTGAAGTTCACGCTGAGCAACAATCAATTGCTGAGTTCCGGAGGCAGCGCAATCAACTTGATGAACATCGAAAACGCGGATTTGACCGGCGGTACCAATGCGAACAGTTTCGTCGTCAGCAACTGGAGCGGCTATGCCGTTCTGGATGGCCGCGAGGGTGGAGACGCCTATGTCGTGAACCTTGGCGGTGGTGGCCTCGTCGTCATCAATGATACGAGCCTGACAAGCGTCGATCAGGGGACCATCAATGGAACCACCAACAACGACATTTTCACCGTGACTTCGGCGAGGACCGTCTCCGGCAACGACACAGTTTATTACGCGAACCTCGAAACCATCACGGTCAACGGCGTGGGCGGGGACGACACCATCACGGTGGCTCCAGTGACCAATGCCTTGCTGACGATTGACGGTGGGCCGCAGATTAATGGGGACAACCTGATTTTCGATCTTGCTGGGGTAACGGCTCCGCAGGTGACGGGGGCCAGCCCGGCAACTTTTGGGAATCGACTGCCCGTTTCCTTCCTCAACTTCGAGCAGTTGGGTCCGACGGCGACGATTAGTGGAACAATTTTTCATGACGTTGATGGCGATGATGCCAAAAATCCCGGTGAGCCCGGGTTGGCCGGCTGGACCGTGTTTCTTGATCGCAACTTCAACGACACCGTCGATTCGGAGGATATAATGACGACGACTGATGCCTCTGGCTCTTATTTCTTCGGCAACCTGCTTCCAAACACGTATCGGGTCCACGAACTGCCGCCCGACGGTTGGCTGCAGACCACCGCCAGCCCTCTCGACATCGTATTGACTGGCACCAACCTTACTGGTGTTGATTTCGGAAACTTCCAAACAATCGCTATTACTGGCCAGGTTTATCAGGATGACAGCCGGGATGGTCAAAAGGAGCCTGGCGAACCTGGCCTCCAAGGCCGAACGGTCTTCCTTGACCAGAACAACAACGGGGTTCTCGACTCTGACGAACCGTTCCGGGTCACGATCTCGGGAGGGAATTACAGCTTCCTTAAACTTGGTCCGGGAACATATCGAGTTCGACAGGTAGTGCAGAGCGGTTCGATTCAGACTTCGGCGCATCCGGCGGACATCGTTGCGGCAAGTGGCGCCAACCATTCTGGTGTCGATTTTGGCAACGCTCCGCCTGATACCACTCCGCCCACCTCGCCGCCGGCGCCGGGTCTGAGTCCTTCGAGCGATACTGGTCTGTCCAATTCCGACAACCTTACCAGTGTAACCAATTTAGTCTTTCAAGGGACAGCGGAGTCGAACAGTCTGATCGAGTTGTTCGCGAATACG
>JBDTOW010000834.1:0-2892 GCA_039933075.1 Verrucomicrobiota bacterium
CGACCGCGTGGACGTGATCCTCACCAACCCGCCCTTCGGCGGCGAGGAAGAGAAAGGCATTCAAGGCAATTTCCCTGAAGACAAACAAACTGCGGAAACCGCAATGCTGTTCCTCCAGTTAATTATGCGGAAGCTGCGCAAACATTCCCTCTCCGCTATGGGGAGAGGGACTAAGGGTGAGGTGCTTCCGGCCCGTGCCGCCGTGGTTGTTCCCAACGGCACGTTGTTCGGCGATGGCGTGTGCGCCCGCATCAAGGAAGAACTGCTCAAGGAATTCAACCTGCACACCATCGTCCGGCTGCCCAACGGCGTCTTCGCGCCCTACACCGGCATCCCGACGAACGTGTTGTTCTTTGATCGCTCCGGCCCGACGCGCGAGGTCTGGTATTACGAACAACCGTTGCCCGAAGGCCGGAAGAACTACACCAAAACCGCGCCCATCCAGTTTGAGGAATTCGCGCCGCTCGTCGCATGGTGGGACCAACCTGGTCCTGGCACGAAGCGCGAAGAAACCGCGCGGGCGTGGAAAGTTCCCGCAACGGAATTGCTCGCCAACGGTTGCAACCTCGACCGCAAGAACCCCCGTGCCAAGGAAGACATTACGCATCTGCCGCCCGACCAACTCGCTGCCAGCATCCTGCAAAAGCAAGAGCGCATCGCAGAGATCATGGGCAACATCCAGTAGCTGCTCATCGTGGATTTCGATCACTATGAGGCGCATGGCGAGCCCATCACGGGCGCGGTTTATCGCAAGCTGCCGCACGGACCTTATCCGGACAAAGTGGAGAAACTGATTCGGAAAATGGAAAAGACCGGACTGGTGCGGGAATTGAAAGTGGACCACAAGGGCTACACTCAGCACCGCCTCATTACGTTCAAAGGCAAGTTCGATCCTGCGAAATTCTCCGGCGCGGAGCTCCAAACGCTGGAACGCGTTGCCGCGGACTGGGCGAACGCTACCGCCGCCCAAATTGAAGCGGCGACGCACCGCGAAGCTCCGTGGGCCGGTACGCAGGATGGCAAAACGATCGATTACGAAATGGCGGAATATCGTGGCGGTATCGGGTTCGAACCGCTCGATGCTTTGCTTGCCCGCTCGAAGAAGTTTGCGGATTACGTCGCCGCGCTGGCCTGATTCTCTCTCCACATGGGGGCATTCACCGTCAACCGCACTGCCGCGTTTGACCTCCTGGCTGCCGAATATGCCCGCGAACATTCCAAACTGAAGGACGATCTCGCCTGGATCATCGGGCGCCTGGCGGATTTATTACGCGCTGAACAAACCGGCCAAAAAGATTTTCCTCCTCTTCCTTCACCACAAAAAGGAATACGAGAATCCTGGCGCGAAATCCCTGCTCCAGAAGCTGGAGCGGTCGTTTGCCAGCGCAGCGAAGCCGAGAACGGGTCCATGAAACAACCGTGGCACAAGGTCAGGTTGGGTGAGGTGCTACGGCATCGAAAAGAGTTCGTCCCGCCCTTACAGGGCGGAGAAGTTTGTGGCGACGGTTGCCTGGGGCTTCGCGCTGGGCGCTTCACCCCAGGCTATCACATGACGGGCCTTCAGCCCGCAGCGCGGGACATCCGTGTTCCAGGGCTGAAAGCCCGCCAGGTGATAGCCCGGATTGGAGCGAGCAACGCGAGCGGAGGTCCGGGAACACGTTTCCACAAATTGATTCCAGGCCTGAAAGGCCGGAACAATTCCACCGACGGAGGCGCACGATGAAACCGTCGGCGGAAGTCGCACTCGCAGAAATTGCGAAGCCAGTGAGCCGCACGGTTTCCGTCGTGACGGGAGAATCCTATCGAACCATCGGAGTGAAATGGTGGGGTAAGGGCGCTTACGAGCGCGAAACGATTGACGGATCGCGCACAGCAGCAAAGACACTGTCATTAGTGCGGAAGGGCGACCTCATCATCAATAAGATTTGGGTTCGTCACGGCTCAACGGCAATTGCGTCTAAGGCTGTGGATGGTTGCGCTGCATCTGGCGAGTTTCCTACTTTCGAGTTGAACCATGATCGGGTCGTTCCCGAATGGATTCACTGGCAGACCAAGCCGCGCGGGTTCTGGTCGAAGTGCGACGCGCTATCCCAAGGGACGAGCGAAAAGAACCGCATCAAACCGGAACTGTTTTTAACCATTCGTGTGCCGCTACCGCCGTTGGCGGAGCAGCGGCAGGTGGTGGCGCGGATTGAGGAACTGGCCGCCCAAATTCACGAAGCCCGAACCCTCCGCCACCAAACTGCTGAAGAAGCCGAGGCGTTTGTGGCAAGTCGGATAAAAACACTATTCGAGCGAGGTCAGAATTCTGACTGGAGAATTAGACGACTTGGCGAATACGTCATTGATGACTGCTACGGCAGTTCGGAGAAAACGCATGATGATAGTTCGGGAACGGCGGTTCTTCGGATGGGAAACATCCAGAGTGGTCGGCTGGATATACGGGCTTTGAAATACTTACACATTGCTGAAAAAGATCGCGCGAAATTGGTGCTCAAACGTGGGGACATCGTGTTCAACCGAACGAACAGCGCCGAATTGGTTGGCAAATGCGCCGTGTTTGACCTTGAAGGCGATTTTGCATTTGCCTCGTATCTGATCCGGCTTCGTCTAAACATGGATAAAGCCGATCCCCGTTTAGTTGCGTCATACATTGACTCTCCGGCTGGTCGCGCATACATGTTCAGCGAACGGAAACAAATGACCGGACAGGCAAATGTGAACGCGACGAAATTGAAAGCTTTGCCAATTGCATTGCCACCCCTCCCCGAGCAACGCCGGGTCGTGGCCGAGTTGGACGCCTTGCAAGCGGAGGTGGACGCGCTGAAGCGCCTGCGAGCCGAGACCGCCGCCGAGTTAAACGCCTTGCTCCCCGCCATTCTGGACAAAGCC
>JBDTOW010000835.1:0-2882 GCA_039933075.1 Verrucomicrobiota bacterium
CAACAACGGTTTTCGCGATCACGTAATCCCGATACCACTTATGGTCCGCCGGAACTACGTACCAGGGTGCCCCGCCGGTGCTGCAACGGTTCAGCGCGTCCTCATACGCTTTCTGGAAATCGTCCCAATGATGCCGCATTTGAAGATCGACGGTCGAAAACTTCCAGCGCTTGCTCGGAGTTTTTAGCCGGGCGCGAAATCGTTCGGCCTGTTCTTTCTTGCCAATGTGCAGAAAGAATTTCAAGAGGATGACGCCGTTCCGCATCAGGATTTTCTCGAAGTCATTGATGTCGTCATAACGCGCTTTCCAAACCGCCTCCGGCTGGAGCTTCAGCACGCGGACGATCAAAACCTCTTCGTAATGGGATCGATTAAAGATTCCGATATTTCCATTACGCGGCAGGGCCTTATGGACGCGCCACAGGAAATCATGGGCGCTCTCTTCCCGGGAGGGTGTCTTGAAACTGGTGGTTTCCACGCCGCAAGGATTGACAAATTCCAGAACCCGTTTGCTGGCGCCGTCTTTTCCACTCGCGTCCATTCCTTGAAACAGGACGACCAGCGAATTCTTTGCGTTGGCGTAGAGCAATTGTTGAAGCTCGCCAATCCGGCGGCACAGAACGTTCGTTCTCGCTTTGGTTTTCGATTTGTCGAGCTCCTCCGTGAAAGCCGTTTTGAGATCCTTGAGCCTGATTTTTCCCCGGATGCGGAACGGTTGCGTCATGGGCCTAATACTGCATGCCGCCGATTCGACCGCAAGACGGTTCTTGAACCCGGTGCCTAAATCGATCACCACCGGCTTTGTGTGGAAAAGGGCCATTGGTTTAACGGCGGCCGCGTGAGGCTCAGGTTGGGCGGCTGTCCATTAGATCGTGACCAGCGCGCTGAAGATCGCAAGACCATGAACGTGGAGCGGATCGGAGCGCGGAGCATTGCTCCGCCTAAGGGCAGCGCAGAATCCGGTCTGGTTTGAATTCAATCTTTGATTGAGCAGCCCCCTCTGATTCCGGGTCGAAGTAAACAAAATCATGGGCGCAATGGATCGGAACCGGCCAGGCAGATACAGGCAAACTACCACTTTGCCGAGCGAAGGGATGGCAGGCTTGTGGGCGGTGGTCGATCCAGTTCATCATTGCTTCCACGGTTGTCTCGGACTATAGCCTTTCAGAACACTGCAATCCATAAATTATGGCCCTGACAACCGTGCAGTTTTTAATGCGAGTTTGGCGGCTTTTTTCCCGCCGGAGTCGTCTGCCAAGGCTGGTTTGTCTTCTCGGTTGCTTCGGAGGTTTGGTGTTCAGTTCGCGTGGGACGCTGCAGTTTGATGTTTTCCTTGGGTACGACGGCGCGGTCCACGAAGCCGATTGGTTCCCCGTGGCTTGTGAAGTCTTGAATGACGGGCCGCCCTTTAACGCCGTCTTCGAGTTGTCGAACGAGGGAGGGGGCCGAAACCAATCACGGCAGATGGTTCTCGAGTTGCCGACGAATACCCGCAAACGATTCGTTCTCCCGGTATTCGCCTCAGCCGGGCGATCTTCGAGATGGAGCGCGCGGCTGTTGGACGAGAAAGGCAAAATCCGGGCGGAACGGGACGGCCTTGTGGCAAGAGATCGCACATGGGACAGTCCGTTAATCGGAGCGGTTCCGCGAACATTCGGCGGCCTTCCGGATTTTCCGAAGATCACGTCGCGGCAAGAGGAGTTTCAGCCGCTGGTCGCCCGCTTGCAGGTGGACCATTTTCCCGATACGCCGTTTGCTTTGGAAGGACTCGACGCATTGTACCTGAATTCCGAGCGGGCCCTTGATTTAAAGGACAACCAGGTGACCGCGTTGCTCGCCTGGTTGAATGGAGGAGGACATTTGATTCTGGGCGTCGAGCAACCCGTGGATGTCAACGGCAATCTCTGGCTTCGCCAATTGCTTCCGTGCGCTCTGACTGACGTGGTGACCAAACCAATCAAAGGAGAGATCCAAAAATGGCTTCGCGGCGAAAACATTGAACCAAAGCCGGTGCCGCCATCCTCCAACACCGCCGCGCCGGCGGTTACTCCCATTGATCCCAAGCTAGCCAGGCGTTATGGGCTCAAGATGGCGCCGGGGTTCAGAGCCGATGGACGGGGCGGCCTGGCGTCACCCGCCAATCCATTTGTGTCTCTGGCCGCGGATGAGGCCTTCGATCAAGCTGAGTTGCCCGTCGCCACGGGATCGGTTCGCGATGGCAAAGTGTTGTTGTCACTCGATAATTTGCCGTTGATCATTGAAGCAAGGCGGGGCCGCGGACGATTGACCGTGCTGACCTTCAGTCCCGAACGCGAGCCGCTTCGTTCCTGGAAGAACCGGGCGTGGTTTTGGGCGAAGGTGGTGGATCTGCCGTCCACGTGGTTTACCCGGCCTGACTTCAACCGATACGGCGGCATGAGCATTGACGGAGTGATCGGCGCGATGATCGACAGCACGCAGGTTCGCAAGCTGCCGGTGAAATGGCTCCTGTTATTGCTGGTGGTGTATCTGGTTGTCATTGGTCCGCTTGACCAATATTGGCTCAAGCGCATCAATAGACAGATGCTGACCTGGCTGACGTTTCCCGCCTATGTCGCGCTTTTTTCCGGGCTGATCTACTTCATCGGCTACAAATTGCGGGCGGGCGAAACGGAGTGGAACGAGCTGCATCTGGTCGATGTCGTGCCGCAGGGCGAACAGGCGGAATTGCGCGGGCGAACCTACGCCTCGGTCTATTCGCCGGTCAACGCGAGGTATGAACTGGTCAGCGAACAACCCTACGCTACGTTACGCGGCGAGTTTCAAGGGCCCTGGGCCGGTGGTATCGAGAGCAGTCGGGCGACCGTCGAACAGCGCGGCAACGGTTTTCGCGGCGAAATCTT
>JBDTOW010000836.1:0-2881 GCA_039933075.1 Verrucomicrobiota bacterium
GATTCCCTCGGGCTGTCGCAGCAGGCGGCGAAGACCAATGCCGACGTGATCGTTTTCTGCGGCGTGCATTTCATGGCGGAGACGGCGAAGATTTTGAACCCGCACAAAATCGTCCTTTTGCCGGACAAGGATGCCGGGTGTTCACTCGAAGAGAGTTGTCCAGCGCCGAAGCTTGCCCAGTTGCAGGCGACGAATCCGAATTTTTACACCATCGCCTACATCAACTGCAGCGCCGATGTGAAGGCGCTCACCGATGTGATCTGCACCAGCGGCAATGCGGTGAAGATCGTCAACGCCTCGCCGAAAGATCGCGATCTTTTGTTCGTTCCGGACGAGAACCTGGGCGCGTGGGTGATGGAGCAAACGGGCCGGCCAATGACGCTGTGGCGGGGTAACTGTTACGCGCACGTCGAGTTCACGCACGAGAGCATCAGCCGCATCCGCCGCGAATTTCCGGACGCGCCGCTCGTGGCGCACCCCGAGTGCACCAAAGCGGTCCGGATGCTGGCGGACGAGATCTGCTCGACGGAAAAAATGGTCGGCTTCTGCAAACGGTCGCCGGCCAAGGCCATCATCATTGCAACCGAAGCGGGAATGATCCATCGGTTGCGGAAAGAGTGTCCGGGCAAACGGTTCATTCCCGCGCCAACCGACAACTGCCGCTGCAACGAGTGCAAATTCATGAAGATGAATACGCTCGAAAAGCTCTACGATTGCATGGTGAATCTCAACCCGCGCGTGGAGTTGAGCGATGAGATTATTCGCAAGGCGCGTGCTCCGATCGAGCGGATGCTGGAAATCTCGGCCAGACCGGGTTGAGAAACACGCCTGCGGTTGCTGATTTCACGAAACTTGGCTTAGCAGCCCGTTAAAAACGGCTCTGGAGTTTGGACAGTTTTCAAACCGCCCTGCACCCATGACGGCGCTTCTCCCGGAGGGAGATTTGAGAATAGCCCGGGAGTTCACTGCCGGATTTCAAATTCGCGGTCGGATAAGTCCCGGAGAAACGGCTGAATTCGCCCAATGTCATGCGTCAGTTCATATTCTCACTATATTTTCAAAACTATGTACATCGAAAACCAGGAAGCGCATCACCGCAAAATGAGTTTCCAGAAAGAATTCATCGCCCTGCTGAAAAAGCATAACATCGAATACGACGAACGGTATTTGTGGGAGTGATTCAGCCGTCCCTTCGGGACTCAAAACGCTTTCGCCAGAACCCCACCCTTGAAAGAGTGGGCGATTCTCGATTCTCCCTCCGGGAGATGCCGGTCAAAATGCCCAGACTCCAAAGCCTGTCTTTCGCTTTTTTACGGGCTGTCAGGCGAACAGACTCTGAGGATCGCTTCCACAAGCCAGTTGTTTTCCGCCTGCCAAAACGTTGACCACCTCGCCCTGCTCCCATTTGCGCAACCGATAGAGCGTCGTAAACACAAAATCGGGCGCCGCTTCGCCCTGTCCGCCGACCAATTCGCTGCCGCGTCGCACGTTGTCCTGCATCCAGGCGGGAAGCAGCAGATGAAACGGATTACGCCGGACCTCGCCGACGTGAAAGGAAGTGCCCGCCACCAACTCGGTGACATCCTGCACGCTCGATTCCACCATCAGATTGGGACTGCTCATCGCACCCCAGTATTCGGTCTCGACCAGGTAGCAGCGAAACGAAGGCTCCAGTCCACGCAGCGCATCCATGACCAACCAATGGGTGCCGATGTGCGTGCTGTTCCAATCGTGTTCGTGAGGAAAAAAGATGATTCGGGGCTGTTCCGTGGAAACCATGTGTCGAATTCTTTGAACAGCCTGGTTCCAGGTTTCTTTGTCCTCGGCCCGCGTCTTCGGAGTGATTTTCTCGAGACCGCCCGGCCGCGTTTGAATCAAGCCATAGCCGATATAGGCGCAGGCATTTTCCAGCTCGTGGTAACGTTCAGTCTGGCGGGCCTTATTGCTCCCTTGCGTCACCGCCACGTTAATCACATTCATTTTCGCCGCGCGCAACAGGCGCAGCGGCAAGGCGCCAATGATGCATTCGTCATCGGGGTGCGGCGAAAAAATCAACACCTTAGGCGCGCTGGCGTTCAACTCGGGCTTGGGTGTCGGAAGAAAGTTTCCAAGAGGATAGGTCCTTCCTTCTTTGGCGAAGCGAGCGTATTCGGATACCAAATTATGGTAGGGGTTCATGCACATTTGAGTTTCGCAAGAGTCCAATCAATCTGCTTCTCACGCTCCCGACCCAACGTCCGGCAAGCTCGCCGCCGCGACGGCTTGTCCGTGGCGTTTGTCCTTTTCGTCCGGGGCGTGAAAGCCAATTTTTCTAGCGAGTTCAGGAAATTCGAGTTTCAAAACTTCCTGGGCCTTGGCGTTGATCAGCTCACCGCCGGGCCCGGAAGTAACCCGGCCCAGGATTAATACATGCCGGAAATCGTAAAAGTCCGCGTAGTGCGCGATCCCATAGCCGACATACGTGCCGATGGTTTCGTAAATCCTTTGCGCGCGCTCGTCACCCTCGATCATTAAGTCCTGGACGTGTTTGAGTTTCTCTGGCAATGGCATTTCGACATCTGTCTGGATTTCCGCGGCGCTCATTAGTCGTCCGACGCATTGCTGGGAGAAATACTGAACGCCGCAGCCGTAATCGCCAGACCATTCGTCCACCGGCGCGTCCGGATTGTAATCGATCGGTGCGAACGCAAGTTCGTTGAGCCAGGACGTGATGTTGCCTTCAGAGGTCACATAGCCGGCCGCCTGGCTTGTGCCCATTGCGAGGCCGAGAACGGCGTTATCACCGATAGCCATCGAGCCGGCCAAGGCGGTGACTTCGCCGTCGTTAACCACCTCGAAAGGGATATTCTCCAATCGATAGTTCTCCTATGCTCCGAAGGCA
>JBDTOW010000837.1:0-2880 GCA_039933075.1 Verrucomicrobiota bacterium
GGACACTTCATCCAATGCATACAGATAACCCATGTGAGGGTGAAATGTACCAATGACAGAAACGACTCCCAGCATGGGGATTCCTACCTGCAACGTCCCGCCGTACAGGAATGCCGCTGTTTTTCGCGTTACTCTGACTACCCAATGGTTTCTCGAAACCATCGGGAAGTTGTGTGCCTAACATGCATTCGGTGACGTTTCTCCACCGATTTCTTTTGCGACGACTCAACTTTCCTCTCGGAAACAGAGCTTGTCTAGAAGAAGTCCCTCGTCGCCCTCAGTGCGTCTCGGCCTGGAGTTCATAATTCAGCACGGACAGCGCATAGATCGCCGCCGTGTCGCTTCGCAGAATGAGTTGACCCAGAGAAATCGGAAGCGCCCCGGCTGATTTGGCGGCGCCCACTTCCGCCGGCGTGAAATCTCCTTCCGGCCCGATCCAGACGCAAACCGAACCGGGCATCGCGCCGCGTTCGGCCCGATACGATTCGAAATAATGCCGCGGATGACGACTGTCCGCCTGCAAGGAAGCGATCAGCGCCAGATCAAATCTCTCTCCGCGCGCGAGAAAATCCTTCGGTGTCATCGGAGTCTCGACTCGCGGCAGCCAGGTCGAACCGCATTGTTTGATCGCTTCGATGGCCGTGGTCTGCCACTTCCCGACTTTGTGAGTGGCATCCTCGCCGTCCAAATGGACAGTAATGCGTTCGGAGAGCAGCGGCACGATACGCCGAACCCCGAGTTCGGTCGCTTTCTGAACGATACTGTCCATTGTCTTGCCCCGGGGGATCGCCTGCACGAGCGTCAACCGGTGCGGCAACGGCGGAACAAAATTCTTCTGCAACACGGTCAGCGAAACGCCGTCGCGATCCATCGCGTCGACCTTGCAGTGAAATTCGTGCCCCTCGCCGTCCAGCACCGCTACTCGTTCGTCCGGCCGAAGGCGCAACACGTGCAATCCGTGGTGCGCGTCGCTCTCCGAAAGAACCAGGCTCGAATTCTGACATTGATCGGGTGGGAGATAAAAGCGGTGCATGCCGGTGACGGGGTGGGAATGAGAGTAAGATTAGGAAGTGCGACTTTTATTCCAAATCACTTTCAAATCGAGACGAGATACCCTCTCCCCTTCCCTCTCCCCATCGGATGGGGAGAGGGTGTCCGCAGGACGGGAGAGGGGCATTTCCACAAGCGTTTTCAGGTCCGCTAGTCTCATGTTGAAAGCGAATTAGAATTAACCGCCCATTTGCCTGGATCCTAATGCTGATTTTATTCTGCTTGCTCCTCGTTCTTACTTGAAAAAGCTTTTTGCTTTTTCAAAGAATCCCTTGCTCAGCGGGTTGACATTCGAATCGCACAGTTCGGCGAACTCCTGCAGTTTGCTCCGCTGTGCGCTGTTCAGATGAGTTGGCACTTCCACGAGGACGCGAACGTGCAAATCCCCGGACCCGTAACCCTGGACATTCCTGACCCCCTTGCCTTTGATTCGGAATACGGCGCCGGGCTGTGTGCCAGGCGGGATTTTGATGCTCGCTTTACCGGTCAACGTCGGCACTTCCAGGTCGGCGCCCAACGCCGCTTGCACGAAATTGATCGGCACGTCACAAAGCAAATCGTCGCCATCACGCTGAAAAATCTCGTGCTCTTTCACGTGGAGGACGACGTAAAGATCTCCGGGAGGACCGCCGCGCAAACCGCCTTCTCCGTTGCCGGTCGATCGCAAACGAGTGCCGTTGTCGACTCCAGCCGGGATCTTGAGCATTATCTTTGACGTGCGTTCCTGCCGGCCATTTCCGTGGCAGGTGCGGCAAGGTTTCTCGATAACGCGTCCGGCGCCCTGACAGCGTGGGCAAGTTTGCGCAATGCTAAAGATTCCCCGCGAGCTGATCACCTGGCCGCGTCCGCTGCAGGTCGAACAAACCTTGCGGCTCGAACCCGCTTCGGCGCCGGTGCCCTGGCAGGTTGCGCAAGGATCGAGCTTGGTGAGGGGCACCTCCCGCTCGCAGCCCATGACGGCGTCTTCGAAACTGATTTCCATATCGTAACGTAGATCCGCGCCCCGCTCTGAACCACTAGGGTCGCGCCTCGCTTCGCCAAACAGATCGCCAAAAATGCTCCCGCCGCTGCTGCCAAACACCTCGCGGAAAATATCGAACGGATCATGGAATCCGCCGCCACTCGAACGGGTGCGCGAACGCGGATCGAAGGCCGCGTGACCGTATTGATCGTAAGCGGCCCGTTTCTGCGGGTCAGAGAGGGCTTCGTAGGCTTCGCCTAACTCCTTGAATTTCTCTTCGGCAGCCTTGTCCCCCGGATTTTTGTCGGGATGATATTTGACCGCCTGTTTGCGGTAGGCCTTTTTGATCTCCTCCTCGTCGGCTTCCCGGCCCACACCGAGCACTTCGTAGTAATCGCGTTTGGCCATATCAAGCTGCGGGTTTCTTGGCCACGATCACGGTGGCCGGCCGAATCAGGCGATCGCGCAACTTGTAACCTTTACGAAGTTGTTGCAACACTCCCCCCTCCGGAACTGCGGCCGTTTCCTGGTAGGAGACCGCCTGCTGCCAGCTCGGGTCAAATTGTTTTCCCGCGGCATCAAGTTCTTCCAGGCCGCTCTCGGTGAGCACGCCTTTCAGTTGATTGTAAATCATGGCAATTCCGGCCCGGAGTGATTCGGGCGACGCAGTTTGTTGGTCGCTGGCCGCCGCCAAAGCCATATCAAAATTATCCACGGCGGGAATCAGTTTCTCCAGGAGGGCTTCGTTGGCAAACTTGATTGCTTCCTGTCGCTCGCGGGCGGCTCGTTTTTTGAAATTATCAAAATCCGCGCTCAGACGCAGAAAGCGGTCCCAATACTCATCCGCTTTAGCGGCCTTGGTCTTCAAC
>JBDTOW010000838.1:0-2880 GCA_039933075.1 Verrucomicrobiota bacterium
CCAGCGCCTCCTCGAAGACCGCGCTCGGCCTGGCGCAGCTGCTGTCGGCGCAGCGCCGCGGCGGCCGGCGCGTGATCGGGCTGACCTCGGTCGGCAATGCCGCCTTCGTTCGCGGCACCGGCTACTACGACGACGTCGTCACGTACGACTCCCTCTCGGCGCTACCGGCCGACACGCAGGCGGTGCTGGTCGACTTCGCCGGCAACGGCGCGCTGCTCGCCGGCGTGCACCGCCAGCTCGGCGACCGTCTCGCCTACAGCTGCCGCGTCGGCATCACCCAGCGGGTTTTGTTGACGCGATAATTCAACACCGGGCGAATAACGCGCGAGTAAAGCGCCATGCGATCGCTTGCCACATCGGACGTTTCATTCGCGTTATGGCTCCCGCGAATGGCAATATACGCCTGCATCCGCTTCATTCGGTGCAGTTCGAGATCACGGATGAGGCTCGCATGCTTTTCGTTGGTCTGGCGCAAGACTTCCCGGGTGACACGTCCATGGCGGACTTCGACCAACGGTGTGGCGCCGACGGCGCGGACAGCGCGGATCAATGCGACTGTGAATTCGTCAGGCACTTCGATCATATCGAGCAGGACGTGGTCGCCTTTCCGGAGCGCCGTCGAATACTCGACGAGCAGACGAGCAAGCTTCGTGTAACGCGGGTCGGTCATAGATTGAAAACCAGGAGGCTACACAAGGAGGTTCTCCTGGCGAGACGAGGAGGAGAATCGTTCATTTCCTCCGAAGTGGCGCGGTTCGTTGCCATATTTTTCGTTTATGGAGCTGTTGCGGGCCCCGCCGGTTCCAACCAACACAATCGGCCGTCCGAGTCTTGCAACAAGACGTAATTGCCCATGAATACCTCCCAGAAATATATCTCACCACTTGTCGTAAGTAGTGCACCGATCACAGAGTCACCGACTAATCGCGGCACCCTCCGTCGCATGTAAGCGCCCCGCGCATCATAGCTCGCTTCACACGAGGCGAAGTGAGTGGCTTTATGTTTGCTCAAAAGGGATTTCACACGCTCAAACGTCGAATCGATATCGATAAGCTGGCCCCTGCGGATCAGAAACGCGTAGTGTGGATCTGCAGCAATTGATTTGATGCTTTTCATTTCAGGAAGGCGAATGTGACCAGAGGGCTCCGTCCAGATTGGTGACGCGATCCCGATCTGCTCCACTGACTCGACAACCGTTAAATCATTTGTATCCCAAAATTCAAACCTCATTCGGGACAGCATATCCCAAAATATTAGCCGGCCGCTCTCGGTAGCTGCTACGCCCTGAGCAAGCGGCGGCGGGCGATGGGAACCCAACGTAGAATCAGGACGTTGCAATATAACAGTCGCGTGCTTCAACAAGTCAGTGAAATCTCGAAGTGCAAACTGAGGCGCAGAATCTCGATTCGGCATGCTACCAAATCTATGATAGGACATCGGCTTTTTGCAGGATTGTGCCCAAATTGTTTCTTTAAGCGTCAATTCAGACAGAAGATCTGTCTCCTTTGGAGCGCTGTTTGAGGTTGGCCGTGCATCTTTGGGTTGCGCGCTGGAAATTGCCTCCGTCCAAAAGACGAGCCCAAGCAAAAAGCACAAGCATTTGAAAAGAAAGGAACGCTTTAGATTTCTGGAGGTAGACATTTGATTGGCAATTCTCGACGCGGAACATCCTCAGGTTGTAGACGACTCCGCCAAACGCACGCTACAGCAAAGCAGGGTTTGACGGCAATACTGTAGTAGACCCACCAGCGATTTCGGAAAGTGGTGGATCCCGAAGATGAGAAAGGAGGTTAAAAACGATTTGCACATTCATCGTGGCGATTAAATAATCGGTGAGTGGACCAGGCGACTAAATCCGACCACTGTTACGACGTGGCGATTATCGGCGGGGCGTTGTCGGGGGCGGCGATGGCGATTCTGCTTCTGCGCGATCAACCACGCTTGCGAGTCCTGATCGTGGAGAAATCCGCGACGTTTGGCCGGCGGGTCGGCGAAGCAACCGTGGAGGTCAGCGCATTTTTTCTTGGGCGCATTCTGGGTCTTACCCAGCATTTGAACGAAGCGCATCTCGTCAAACAAGGGATGCGCTTTTGGTTCTCCAACCAGGAAACTTCATCGCTCGCTGACTGTAGCGAGATCGGCGGACGCTATATGGTGCGGTTGCCCGCGTACCAAATCGATCGCGCAGTGCTCGACGAGGAGGTGTTGCGACGGGCTTGCGCGGCCGGAGCGGAACTCTGGCGGCCGGGCAAGGTGTCGAACGTGCGGCTCGCGGCGGGTGGAATGCAGACGCTCACCGTGCAGTACCGCGATCGCACGGAAGAAGTTTACACGCGTTGGGTCGTGGACGCTTCCGGTTTCGCGGCGTTGCTGGCGCGGCAAGAGAGTTGGTGGCGCCCGAACACCGCGCATCCCACCGCGGCGGTGTGGTCACGCTGGCGAGGGGTGAAGGACTGGGATGGAGCGGAACTCGCGCGCAAATTTCCGAAGTGGGCTGAGGCTTGTTATGGGATACGCGGGACGGCGACGAATCATTTGACCGGTGACGGCTGGTGGGCGTGGTGGATTCCGCTGAAAGGCGGCGATGTGAGCATCGGAGTCGTTTTTGATCAGCGACTCGTTGAGTGGCCAGAAGAAGGTTCGCTTGGCGCGCGGTTGAAGAGTTTTTTGATGCAACACCCCGTAGCGCGAGAGTTGTTGGCGGACGCGCAATGGCAGGAGGGCGATGTGCATTGGCGAAAGAACCTGCCTTACTCAAGCACGACTTACGCGGGGGACGGTTTTGCGCTGGTCGGCGACGCTTCGGCATTTATCGATCCATTCTACAGTCCGGGCATGGATTGGATTTCCTTCACGACGAGCAGCGCCGCCAGAATCATT
>JBDTOW010000839.1:0-2875 GCA_039933075.1 Verrucomicrobiota bacterium
CGGTTGTGGTCACGGTGGCCTCATTGTTCCAACCGCCATTCGCACTGAAAGTCAGCGTGAAGGTGGTAGCAGCCCCCGTCGAATCAACCAGCGCACCGGTCGGGCTTCCCTGATAGCAAGACGGGTCTTCTGTTACGTCCGCATCGGCCACATTATTCCAGTTCCCCGCTGCAACCACACCAGCCACATCGGCCGGGGCCAGCGGATCGGTGCCAGCCGGGCCGGGGTTTAATCTGCCTTGGAAGTTGACGCTTACGATCGTGGGCCCACCGCCACCGCCACCGCCGGGAGTGAACGGCGTTACGTCCGCGTAGGTTGTGCCCACGCGTATCTCGTCCACATACCATTCCGCTTGGAGATAAGTGCCGTTGTTGCCACCCGCAAAGAATTCGAAGTGGTCGAAGGAAAGTTCCGCGTCGCCGAAAATGGCCGGCGAAGTGTTAGTGGACGGCTCGACTCCCAGGGGAGGATTGACCCACATAAACACGACGTCGTTCGGGATGTTGTCAACCGTGTTGGTCATGTGGTCAATGCGGAACACCAACATTGAAGTCTGCGCAATCGAGTTTGTGGTCTGTATCTCAGTTGGTGGTGTGGCAATATCGATTTCCCAGACATCAAGCATCTCGCCGCTGTGCGATCCGTAGGTAAACCGACTAACCAGGTTAGTGTTAATGGCATCCTCTATGGTGTCGGACATCGTGATGTTCGCTCCGCGTCCATAGAAATCCGGCCCCCCATTTGCGTCCACATCTTGTGTCCCGAAGCGTTGGGCCAGACAAGTGAGCCAGGTGGTCTGGTTTGTCCCTGCCGCCGTGAAGTAATGCGCGAGAGTCCGGGATGGCTGGCTGACGTTGTTGGCCGTTGAATCGCCGGAGTTGCGGAGCTTGTTGCCCGTCGTGATCAGTTTATTTCCAGATTGATCGGCATAAGTGAGGCTCCCGGCCACATTGGTGGAGGCGAACACCCCGAGGACATCGTACCAAGCGTTGGTCCAGCCAAGGCCGCCGTTCTGTCCATTAATGTCGGAGCCATCCGGATAGTCAAAGCCTTCGTAGGCGAGGAGAGCGCCGTGGGCAGAATTCCCGGAGGCGATCATCAAAGCGATAAGCAGAATGATGAGGCCCCTGACCCCTATCCATGCAGTAACTTGATTTGTTGATGGGATTTGTTTCATGGTTTTTGTTTCATTGATTTGTTGATTGGATCTGCTGGTTGGATTTGTCATTGGATTTGATTTGTTTGAGTTTGATGGTTTTGCGGTTGACGACACTAATTCAACCCGGCGGAGCGGCGAGTTCATGGCTTCGAGTTCGTTCGCGGGTCAATCAACTTGCTCTCCGGCTTCAATTGCCGGCCGAGCCAATCGAAAGCGTCGTCCTGCATCGTGGCGTTGAACTCGTGCGGCGCGTCGTAGAGGCGGGTTTCCAGTTTCGCACCGGCGCTTTGCGATCCCCACACGCGGCGCATTTTAGCGAAGGCCTCTTCAATGGTGGCCACCGGGAACAACTCATCTCGATTCCCGCAAAGAAACATCATCGGCTTCGGGCAGGCGATGCTGGCCACATCCGGGTAATCGAGAAAATTGGCCAGCCCCGGATGAATCAAGGTGAAGGCGGACTGGCTGGTGGTCGCATTGTTGCCCGCCACGAGCAGGCCCTTCCGCGTGGACATCCAGCACACGGATACACCGGCGGCAATGCGATCGGAGAGCGCGGCAATCTGCCAGGTGCGATAGCCGCCGACTGAGAGGCCCATCGCCCCGATGCGCTTCGGGTCCACCTCCGGCTGCGTGGCGAGAAATTCCGCGGCGCGCAGGTCTTCGTGGGCGATGACTCCGGCGAAGCTCATGCCGAACTGGAGGAGATTCGCCGCCAGTGGCCCTTGGCCATCGTAACCGCCCCCGCCGCGATCGGACCAGTTGAGGAGGTCGGTGGCGAAGCAGACGTAACCGCGCTTCGCCAGTTCGTCGCCCAAGAAACGATTGCCGTAATACTGCTCCACCCATTTGCGGGCGGACGCGATTTTCTCCGGCTTGGCGTCCCACGGCTCGATCACTTTTTCCTTGCCGATGTCGAACTTCGCGCCGTGATCGTGCAGCAACAGAACGGCGGGATGCGGCCCGGCGGATTTCGGAACGAGCAGGAACGCGAGCACGCGGCTGTCGCCTGTGAGGTTGAAAACCACTGTGCGAGCAACGTAGGTGCCGCGGTCCTGTTCGGCGATGACTTTAGGCGCGAAGGGAGCGACGGGCGGTGGTGCCAGCAAACACTCCGTCACCTTGGCGTGGGCCTGGCGGCGCCACGAATCGAAATCACCGTGGCCACCGTGCAGCCAGGACAAAGGAAACTGCATTCGCTGCGCGAGGCGCTCGTGAAAGGCCGGCAGGTTATTGGCAACCCCGGGTGATTGAAATGTGTCCGGGCCGGCGGCGGCGGGCGACGCAAGCACCAGCAGCAGCATGGTTGGAAGCGTGACTTGGTTCAAAGTAATCTCAGGGGCGCAGCAGGGAGACAATCGTATTAAAGTTTTTCGAGTTGCCTCCGGGGACCTCATTTGCGGCCCACTGATTGCCGGTTGGTCCCCAAAGCTTCAGATCGAAGGCGGCCTTCGTCGTGCTGAATTTCGCGTGCCCGTCTCCCCAAAGGACATTTAGCCCTGCCGCGTTTTTAGCGTATTTATGAGCCAACGTATCCCAGGTGAAAATCAGGTCGGTCACGAGCGTCCGCTCCGCCCTTAGTTCGGTTTGTTTCCTGGCCACCTGCGTCCAGCCCAGATTCGCTTCGCTCGGATCTTTAACCGGAAGGTCCGTTCGCGGGAGGTACATGTAGGTCATATTCACCTGCCCATCGACGGCGTACATGGGCCAGGGAAC
>JBDTOW010000840.1:0-2873 GCA_039933075.1 Verrucomicrobiota bacterium
GATTACGGCGTTGGCGTCAGCGTCCTGTTTGGCAACGATCGGTTCCTTAATCGATTCCGGCAGGCGGCCTCGCACTCGGGAAACTCGATCGCGTACGTCCTGTGCCGCCAGGTCGATATTGCGGGAGAGTTCGAATTCAACAGTGATGTTGCTGACCTCCTCGCGGCTCTGGCTCGTGAGCGTTTTGATCCCTTCGATGTTGTTGATCGCTTCTTCGAGCCGTTCGGTCACCTCAGTCTCGACCACTTGGGCGTTGGCCCCCGGATAAACTGTGGTCACGCTGACAATGGGTGGGTCGATGTCCGGAAGCTCGCGGACGGGAAGGCGCGCGAGCCCGATCAGGCCAAACAAAACAAGGGCCAAACTCATCATGGAAGCGAGCACGGGACGCTGGATGCTGATGCGCGGTAGGAGCATGGCGGGCGCGGCTTCAGGTTTTGGTCGATGGGCTGTTCGTAGTTTGATACGGAATGGCTGCTTCCGGCGGAGCCAGTTTCACTTTGCCGCCTGGTCGCACTTTTTGCATTCCTTCAACAATAATCTGCTCACCGCCTTGCAAGCCGCTCGTGATCTCCACTTGGCCCGCCAGTCGGAGATCGACTTTCACCGTCCGGAGTTGCGCGTTTAGATCTTTATCGACGATGAACACGCTCGTTTTATCGCCGTCATTGATCAGCGCGACTTCTGGAATCACGATCGCATGATCTCGTTCTTTGAGCGTCAAATCCAGACTGGCAAACATGCCCGGCTTGAGCTGAAGCTCAGGATTGGGAATGAGCGCCTTGACCAAAGCTGTCCGTGTGCCCAAGTCCACCTGTGGTGAAATAAAATATACCTCACCCTTGAATTTTTGATTCGGAAAGGCGGTTACGTTGAATTCGATGTTCTGTCCAATTTTAACCTGGCCCAGGAACTTTTCCGGCACGCTGATCTCGACTTTGATCGGATCCAGGTCAACCAGCCATGTGAGCGTGGTGTTCTTGCTGATAACCTGTCCCGGGCTCACGTTACGTGCGCCGACAATTCCGGAAAACGAGGCGTAAATTCGCGCATCTTTCAGTTGCCGTCTCTTCAATTCCAGGCCGGCCTGATTGACTGCGAAAGAGGAGGCGACTTGATCGAACTCCTGTTGGGAGATCAGCTTGTCTTTCAAAAGCTGTTGAGCCCGTTCGTGATTCGACTGGCTGAGTTTGAAGTTTGCGTCGACTTCGGCCACCGACGCGGCGAGTTTGCTTTCATCGAGCCGGATCAGCAGTCGTCCTTTTTCGACGCGCTGGCCTTCGCTAAAATTGATTTCCTGCACCATCCCGTCGGTTTCGGATTTGATCTCCACCATCTCATTGGCGAGGACGTTTCCTGGCAGCGCCAGGGTCTCAGAAATCGGACGCCGTTTGGCTTCCACCACGACGACCTGAGTGACCATTCCCGGCGGCGGTTCGGCATTTCTTTTTTTTTCACAGCCGGCACATACCAGGCCAAGGAGGCCGGCGACCAGGATCAGAGACAAGGGTTGTTGCATAACACGAGGGCAGGAAATCTGGTGAGCGACTCTAATCTTTGTTTTTCGCGCGTTCCATGAAAAGTAACCATGAACCCACCGAATGGTAGTAAGCTCGGGTGAGGCGTCAAATTCTTAATTCCGTGCAACCGGTTTTTCTGGATTGCCGGCCTTTTCATTCAGGCTTGCGAGCGTCCGGCAGCATTGGATCGCGTTCTCGCCTTTGTTGATTGAAACGAGGAGGATTATTCTTTAGGCTGTCGGCGATTAAGAACATTATGATTATGAAACTGCGTCTTTCGAAGTCCCTAACGGCCTTAGGGGCTGCTTTTTGCTTCGTCTCATGCTTTACGGGTTGCCAAAAACCCTCGGGCGACGGAGGCAACGTCATCAGAATTGGTGAGTACGCGTCACTCACCGGCACCGAAGCGACATTCGGTCAGTCGTCCCACAACGGAACGCTGCTCGCGGTGGACGAGATCAATGCTGCTGGCGGTGTGCTGGGCAAGAAGATTCAGCTTATTACCGAAGACGATCAATCCAAGGCTGGTGAACCGGCGACTATCGTTCGTAAACTGATTTCGCGCGAGCAGGTGGTCGCGATTCTCGGCGAAGTTGCTTCGGGTCGTTCACTCGAAGCGGCTCCCATCTGTCAGCAAAACAAGATTCCGATGATTTCCCCATCCTCTACCAATCCCGGAGTGACGGAAGTCGGCGACTATATCTTCCGGGTCTGTTTCCTGGATTCGTTTCAGGGTGCGGTCCTGTCCCGGTTCGCGAAGAATACGCTGAAGGTTAAAAGTGTTGTCGTGTTGACCGACGTCAGGTCGCCGTACAGTGTTGGCTTGGCCCAATATTTCAAGGAACGATTCATCGCGGACGGTGGCACCATCGTGGCGGAGCAGAAATATAACGGCGGTGACAAAGATTTTAATGCGCAATTGACCGCCATCAAAGCTGCCAATCCAGAGGCGATCTTCGTTCCGGGCTATTACACGGAAGCGGGCCTGATCTGCCTTCAAGCGAGACGGCTGGGCATCACCGTGCCGTTGTTTGGCGGTGACGGCTGGGAATCGCCCAAGCTTCTGGAGATTGGCGGTACCGCCGTGGAAGGCACTTACTACTCCACACATTACTCGCCCGAGGATCCATCGACCGTCGTCCAGAACTTTGTGAAAAAATACCGGGAACGTTTCAACGAGACGCCGGATGCCATGGCGGCGCTGGGACACGACTCGGCGCTGGTGCTGGTGGACGCCATCAAACGCGCGGGTACAACGGAAGGTCCAAAACTTCGCGATGCCATCGCCGCAACGAAAGACCTCGAGGGCGTGACCGGTCGCACGACCATGGACGCCAAGCGTGACGCGAGCAA
>JBDTOW010000841.1:0-2869 GCA_039933075.1 Verrucomicrobiota bacterium
ATGGCCATGATCCCAACGGGAAGGCCGCGCCTTACAAACAGCTCCGCTGCATCAACCAGTCGAAACGTGGAATGCTGGCGCTTAACGTCGAGTGGTTCAACATGGGCCAACTCCGAGGGAGTGGTCACGAGCATTACGGCATCAATCAACTCGATCTTTGCGGGGCGAGCGGCGTGGCGCCGTTTTACCTGGCCATGAGCCGCGCCCTGGATTTGCTGCTGTCGTTGGAACACGCCGATCGTGAACGAGTGTCCGTCAGCGGCCTTTCCGGCGGCGGTTGGCAGACCATTTTCATCAGCGGACTTGACCCCCGCGTGACCTTTGCCAATCCGGTGGCTGGCTATTCCAGCTTTCGTACGCGCGCCCGATTCAGCAGTGATCTAGGCGATTCCGAACAAACCCCCTGCGATTTAGCCACCGTCCTTGACTACACCCACTTGACGGCAATGCGCGCGCCGCGACCGACGCTGCTGACCTTCAACGCCAAGGATGATTGCTGTTTCGCTTCCGACCATGCGCTCCAGCCGCTCTTGGATGCGGCCCTGCCGATTTTCAAACTTTACGGCAAGCCTGAGAATCTTCGGTCCCACGTCAGCTGGTCAAAATCACAGCGCGCGAGCGAACCGGTCAACGTTGTCGCCACCGGCCCGCGTTCCAGTCTGGTCGCGCTTGTCGCCGGTGGCTTGGAGCGGGAGAGCATCAATAACCTTGAACTTCACCGCGTCCTGGGCAGCCTTCGAGAAGCCATTGAAAAGAACTGGTCGGTGGAGCAAACGCCGGAAATGTTTTGCTTTGGCCTGTTGGAATCTTTCGACATCAAACAACTCGAAGTTCTCGTTGCTCCGCGAACCATTGTGAAGCGATAGTTCTGGCGTAAAAGGTCCCGACCCCTATCCGACATGCGCGCCGCCTTCCATCTCAATAACTCCAATCACCAACGCCCTCCATGAACACATCACGTCAATATACTCGTCGTGAGATGCTGCGGACAACTGGGGGCCTTCTTCTTGCCGGCGCCACCGCGCAGCTCTCCGCAGCGCCTGCCACGCGCCGCAAAAAGATCATCGTCGTCGGTGGCGGCATCGGCGGCTTGAGTTGCGCGTATGAACTGATGGAGCGCGGGCATGAGGTCACGTTGCTGGAGGCATCGCGTCGCACGGGCGGGCATGTGAAGACGATCCGCGAGCCGTTGCCCGATGGCTTGTATGCGGATGTGGGAGCCGAGCACTTCACCAACCCTGGGTACGATCAATACCGGAAATATGTCGACAAGTTCGATCTGCCCGTGCTTCCGTGGGCTCGCCGACAGCAGATGTATCGGCACATCGATGGCAAGTGGCTCACGGAAGCAGAGCTTGCGGACAAAGTCGTGCTGAAGGGTTTCGGCTTCAACGAGCGCGAGATCGCTTACATCATCGACCGCGGATGGACAGAGCTGCCGATGCTCTATCTCGGCCCGTATGTGGCGAAGTTCAAAGACGAGTATCAGCCCTTCGGCATCGGGTTGGATGACCTCGATCATCAACTGCTCGGCGATGTACTGGCAAACGATGGTCTCTCGGAGGCGGCGGTGCGTTTCATCGGCGCGAGGCGCAGCAAACCAAACGAGAAGGAGATCAATGATGCGTCGGCGTTGTTCCGCATCTGGCAGGCCGCGATTCCGAAGATGCGTGGATTGCCGATGTTCAAGCGCACGGTCTTTCATCTCAAAGGCGGCAACCAACTGCTGCCCGACACCTTCGCCGCGAAGCTCGGCGATCGCGTGCAACGCAACAGCGAGGTCACCGCCATTAAGCACGACGCAACGTCGGCGACAGTGCATTTCACCCAAGCGGGCAAAGAGCACACGCTCAGCGCGGACGAACTCGTCCTCTGCGTCTCGCCGGCGCAGGTTCTATCGAACATCGAGGTCACGCCCGCCTGGCCGGAGGCAAAGGCGTTTGCATTGGGAAATACGCCGATGAGCATGCAGTCGCGCGTGCTGCTCGTCACTCGTGATGCTTTTTGGAAAGGCGATGTCCCCAGCATCAATCTGGAAACAGGCGATTCCCACATGAGCTTCGTCTGTGAAACCGCCGCCGAGGTGCCCGGCGAGCGTCGCGTCCTCATGGGCAGTGGCCAGCCCGCGCAGACACCCGAGGAAACCATCGCGGCGTTCCGAAAATTTTATCCAGGGAAGAATAAAGACACCATCGAACAGTGCATTGTGCATCAATGGTGGAAGGAGGAACCGCTGGCGATTAATTGCGAGAGGACCCCGTTTGCGTTCGGCAAGCTCGCGAAGCTTTGGCCGCACCTCATCGAACCCGTGGGCCGGATTCACTTCGCCGGTGCCGCCTACGACAACCTGCCGTGGGGCCAGGACGCTGCGACCCGCTCGGCGAACCGTGTGGCGGAGAGGATTCATCGGCTTTGAATTTTTATTAATTTTTATATGAAAACAACCCACGTCAACCAGTCAGCGCCAGCCGCGTCCGCACCCCGGCAATCCGAGCGTCCGTCCCACGATTTCCCAATCCTGGGTCATTACCCCTCCGCTTTCACTCTCATCGAACTGCTCGTCGTGATCGCCATCATCGCGATTCTCGCCAGCATGCTGTTGCCGGCACTATCCCGAGCCAAGGATCGCGCTCAACTGACGCTTGATTTGAACAACGTAAAGCAAATCCTGCTGGCCAATCATGTCTACGCCAACGACAACAATGATTACATCGCTTACCCGAACTGGGGCGGCCTCGATCCCGGCGCCCCGGACGGTTGGCTTTACGCCACGAAGAACAACGGCCGAATTCCCAGCGGTCCCGCCGCAGTGCCCTCGGCTGCCGGCCAGGACGTCAATTCCACTCAGTTTAGCAATCAAGTGGCCTTT
>JBDTOW010000842.1:0-2860 GCA_039933075.1 Verrucomicrobiota bacterium
CGCCGCGCTTGGACTTGCGATTACCTTCGGGTTGATGGGCGTGATCAACATGGCCCACGGTGAACTCATTATGGTCGGCGCGTACTCGGCGTACGTTACGCAAAACTTTTTTCGAAGCTGGTTCGGAGCCAGCGGCGGGGAGTTCGACTGCTACTTCGTTGCGGCGCTTGCGGTCTCATTTGCGGCTGCGTCGCTGGTCGGGCTCGTTCTCGAGCGCGGCGTGATTCGCTTTCTCTACAAACGCCCACTCGAATCACTATTAGCCACTTGGGGCGTGAGCCTGGTTCTGCAGCAGGTCTTCCGGCATATCTTCGGCGCAGCGAACGTCCAGGTCAGTTCACCGAGCTGGCTCAGTGGCAGCTTTGTCGTGAAAGATGTGCTGCTCGCCTACAATCGCATTTTCATCATCGGCTTTGCTTTTTTCGTGGTAATGCTCACTTACTGGCTGCTCACGCGCACCTCACTTGGGCTGCAAATACGGGCCGTGATGCAGAACCGTTCCATGGCTTCCGCCCTCGGCGTGCGCACGGACATGGTAAACATGATGACGTTCGCCTTCGGTTCCGGTCTTGCCGGCATGGCCGGGGCGTGTCTGTCTCAGATTGGCAATGTTGGCCCGAGCCTCGGACAGAATTACATCGTTGATTGTTTCATGGTTGTCGTGCTCGGTGGCGTCGGGAATTTGGTCGGCACTGTCTCCGCCTCGCTGGGTGTCGGGGTAACGGATCAGATTTTGCAACCGTGGCTGGGCGCTGTCATGGGCAAAATCGCGGTATTGGCGGGCATCATCTTGTTCCTGCAGTGGCGGCCAGCCGGCCTTTTTGTCACCCGCAGTCGCAGCCTTGAGGGATGATTTCACGATGAGTGGCGCCTTGGCTAAACGCGAACTTCTCTTCCTCCTCCTGGCGGCTTTCATCGGCCTGATCGTATTGCCTTGCCTGAACGCCTTCGTGCCCCCGGGCAGCTTTTGGCACGTCAGCAATTTTCGGATCAACGTTTATGGGAAATATCTATGCTACGCGGTGTTCGCCCTTGGTGTGAATTTGCTCTGGGGTTATACGGGAATTCTCAGCCTCGGCCAGGCGCTGTTCTTTTCGCTGGGCGGATACGCGTTCGGCATGCATCTCATGCTGCTGATTGGCAGACTTGGCCAATACAAAGCCGAGATTCCCGACTTCATGGTCTTTCTCGAGTTTCCCAAGCGCTTTCCCGAGACCGGCGGATTGCCGCCGCACTGGATTCCCTTCAAACATTTCTGGTTCGCTGCGCTCGCGGTCGTGATCGTGCCCGCGGTCGTCGCCTGCATTTTCGGCTGGCTGGCGTTTCGGGCTCGCATCAAAGGTGTTTACTTTTCAATTCTCAGCCAGGCGCTCACCTACGCCGCATGCCTGATGTTCTTTCGCAATGACTTTACTTTCGGTGGTAACAACGGGCTGACCGATTTCAAATTTATCTTCGGCTGCGACCTCAACAGCGCGACGACGAAACGATGGCTTTACCTCGCGTCAGCAGGGTTGCTCTTGCTTACGTACCTGGTTTGTCGCTGGCTGAGCGCAACAAAGTTCGGCTTGATTCAACGGGCGATTCGGGACAGCGAGAATCGCGTCCTCTTCTCGGGCTATGCAACAGCCAACTTCAAACTATTCGTATTCGTCCTGGCGGCCGTTATCGCCGGTCTGGGCGGGGCGCTTTACGTGCCGCAAGTCGGCATCATCAACCCAAGTGAAATGTCTCCGGATAAATCACTCGAAGCGGTGGTTTGGTGTGCCGTGGGAGGACGCGGCAGTTTGATTGGACCGATCCTCGGCGCCATTAGTGTGAACGCGTTGAAGAGTTACGCCACGCGCGCATTTCCAGACCAATGGCTCTACATCCTCGGCACTCTGTTCATTGTTATCGTCCTGTTCATGCCTAAAGGATTGGTAGGAATTCCGGAGCAACTCGCGAATGCAAGGAGGAAAATCGGGCGGAAGTTGTCTGGGCAGCCGGTTCATTCTTCAGCCGCTCCGCCCGCAGCCTTCGAATCCGCCACCAAGGAATGACGCGCAAAAAATTCATCCTAACTATGGAAGGCGTCAATAAAACTTTCGACGGCTTTAAAGCGATATCCGATTTGAACTTCTACATGGATGAAGGGGAGTTGCGCGTGATTATCGGACCGAATGGCGCAGGCAAGAGCACGATGCTCGACATCATCACCGGACGCACTCGGCCGGACACTGGCAGAGTCCGATTCAAGGAGGATACCGACCTCACTCGCCTCAACGAGTATCAGATCAATCGGCTGGGTATTGGCCGGAAATTCCAGACTCCTTCAGTGTATGTCGATTGCACCGTGTTCGAAAACATTTGGCTTTCGCTCGAAGGCAGTCGCACGGTTTGGTCCACGCTTTTCTCGCGTGCCACTCCTGCGCAACGCGAACGCATTCAGGAAATCCTGGATAATGTGGGACTTAAAGACAAAGCGAATACTAAGGGGGGTGCTCTTTCACATGGACAAAAACAGTGGCTGGAGATCGCCATGTTGCTCGCGCAAAATCCGAAGTTACTGCTGGTCGATGAGCCTGCCGCCGGGATGACGGACGAGGAGACCGGCAAGACCGGCGAATTGCTCGTGAGCCTCGCCGGCAGGCACACCGTCGTCGTCATCGAGCATGACATGGCGTTCGTTCGTCAGATTGCGCGCAAAGTCACCGTGCTCCACCAGGGCGGTGTCCTTTGCGAAGGGACCGTGGATGAAGTGCAAAACGATCAGCGGGTCATCGAGGTTTACCTCGGTCGCAAGAAGAAAACGGAAACGCATTGACCCGGCATGCTCTCTCTCTCGAATATCACTGTTTCCTATGATGGTTCGCGAATC
>JBDTOW010000843.1:0-2846 GCA_039933075.1 Verrucomicrobiota bacterium
AACGGCTATCGCGGCTATGAGGTGGTGCTGGACGTGCACCCAGATATTTTCGCTTACGGCATCTTGCTCGTGCCGACGAGCATCAAGTCCGGTGAGAAGCGGCCTGTCGTCGTTTGCCAGCACGGACTTGAAGGCCGGCCGCGTGACGTGGCCGATCCTAACCTCGAGAACTCTGCGTACCACCGTTACGCCTGCCAACTGGCCGAACGCGGCTTTGTGACGTTCGCGCCGCAAAATCCCTACATCGGCAAGACCGTATTTCGACAGGTGCTTCACAAGGCGCAGCCGCTCAAGCTGACGCTTTTCGCTTTCATTGTCCGCCAGCACGAAATCATCACGGATTGGCTGGCGTCGCTTGATTTCGTTGATCCGTCGCGCATCGCCTTCTATGGCCTCAGCTATGGCGGAAAGACGGCGATGCGCGTCCCGGCGCTGGTGGATCGCTACTGCTTGAGCATTTGCTCAGCGGACTACAACGAATGGATTTGGAAAAACGTCTCGGATCGTTCGCCGTACTCCTACTTATGGACGAGCGAGTACGACATGCCCGAATTCAATCTGGGCAACACGTTCAATTACGCCGAGATGAGCTGGCTGATTTTTCCGCGACCCTTCATGGTCGAGCGCGGCCACGACGATGGCGTGGCGCCCGACGAATGGGTAGCCTACGAATTCGCCAAAACCCGCCGGCACTACGTGAAGTTGGGACTGAGCGATCGAACCACCATCGAGTTCTTCAACGGGCCGCACTCGATCAATGGAAAGGGAACGTTTGATTTTCTGCATCAGCATCTGAACTGGCCGAAGCGGGGCGACTGAATGTAAGTGATACGCCACTCACGAGATCAGGAAAAAACAACGCCCCACTGATTACCGCGGCATTTGTTGGCGAATGAATTCGTCTGCTTGCGCCACGGCGGTTGCCAGGTCTTTTTCGACGGCAAAGCTCTTTTGAAACATCTTGCCCTTCCATCGTCCTGACACACGCACTTCCCCTGCCGAACGATCATAAATCACTTTCACCGCAGGGCGTTTGGTTTCATTCGGCCAGCTCGTTTCCCAGACCTGCAAATCATTTGTATTGCCCAAGGTATCAACGGAAGCTTCTTTCCAGCGCTCTTGAAGAACCGCTAGTTCATTGGTCCCCGCGCCGCGTGTCGCTCCCGTGATGTCCAACATGGCTACTTGGACGACCGGTTGAGGCGTTTTTGTCGAGAGGAGAATAACCGACAAAACAATCAAAGCCGCCGTCGCCGCCAGCCCTGGCCACCAGCGCCAGCGCGACGCCGCCACTCTTTGGACCGCCTCGGGTCGGCCGAGAGTTTGCCGCACCTTTGTTTGCAAACGCTCACGGGCATAGGCCGGGCATTTTCCTTCAGTTGATTCGGTCGCGGCGATCAACGGGAGAACTTCCTTAGCCAACCGCGGTTCGGCGTTTAGTTGTTTGAATTCCGCCAGTCGTTGCGGTTGATTTGCCAAACACGCATCCAACTCGGCGCGCTCGCCGTCGGTGGACTGGCGGGCGATCACCTTCATCGCCAGATCAAAAAAACGTTCGTCATTCATAACAGACATCGCAAATAGGCGCCCAATTCTTTCAACAATCCCGGACGCCCTTCAATCAGGCCGCGGATGCTTTCCAAGCCACGCTTCAGGTAGACGCCAATCGTTCCTTCGGGCACGCGATGTTTTTTGGAGATTTGCTCGTAGCTCAGTTCATGCAAATAAAAATCAATCATGATGGCTCGCTGTTCCGGCTTCAACCGCGCCAAAAGTTGGCTTAGCAAATCCGCCAATTCACCCTGTTCCGAACCCGCAAGCAGCGATGGACTATTGGCCGGTTCACGGTTGCCGTTTTCTTCGATCTGAATCGCTTCGAGACTTTCTGTTTTCCCGGAGCCGCGTTTGGCGGCAAAATGTTCTCGCAGCCGGCTGACGGCTCGATTGTGAGCGATGCTGGCCGTCAGCGGTTTCAGTTCCTGCACTTGCTTGACCTGCCGCACCTTTTCGACCAACTGTTCCATCACTTCAATCGCTACATCTTCGATATCTCCCGGCAGAAACGGCTGTAGCTTGAGTTGCACCACTTCAAAGGCGATTCGCCACAACCAATCAAAGGCCGTATCCCAAGCCGCCGGATCGCCGCGCTGCAGTGCCAGGAGGTCGGGTGCGTTCATGCGTGATGCCAGGAGTTTCTATCGGGAGTCACTCTGCGCACGGCGGCGCTCGGTTGCAAGCTGCGTTCCGTTGAGTTGAAACGATGAACGTTCCTCCTGGCCGGAACAATTCAGTTGCGAAGAGAGTTCGCCCTCACCCAGGCCCTACTGCCATTGAGTCAAGGTACCGTTGGGGCTTGAGCGAACCGCACCGCTAGGCCGAAAGACCCGAATCGACGCAGGTTATCGGCTGGTAACGCCGGCTGGTAGGGCGAGACTCCGTCGAGCCCTGATCAAGCCTGATGATTACCGACAACCCAAACGCGTCCTTCTGGTGAGGCTTCGACTCACGGCCACCGAAGCCCTTCCCATTGCCGACTTCCGACCAACGCACGCTCCAAGGAGAGATCAGGGCTCGACAGAGTCTCTCCCTACCGCAAATTGGCTTAATTCAACGGCTTTGCACTCCGACCACCTCGTCCAAGGAGAGGTATAGGGTGAGGGCGAGCCTACTCTTATACGGCTAATTTATAAGCTACGCGGGGGGAGCCCCTATTTTTTCGCGGCGCCTGCGGCGATGCTCGCCTCCCGTTCTTCTCCAATAAATTTGTAAGATGCCGTCATCCCTTTGCGATGTGGTAGGTGAAGGCTGCTCGAGTGGACAAACAAAAAACTGGCGGCGAACGCCGC
>JBDTOW010000844.1:0-2843 GCA_039933075.1 Verrucomicrobiota bacterium
CGCCTGGCGGCAGCCGTCGGCAGCTCTGGCGGTATCCGAGCCGCGCCGAATGCATGGCTTGCCATAGTCGCGCCGCCAACTTTTTGCTTGGTATCACGGAACTGCAGTTGAACAAAGTGCATGACTACAGCGGTATTCGTGACAATCAGTTGCGCACCTTGCAGCACATCGGCCTCTTCACTGGATCGATCCCCAAGCCACCGGCTGAACTGACGAAATTGGTCGATCCCTATGGCCCCAACCAAGACCGCGAAGCGCGAGCTCGTTCGTATCTCCACGCAAACTGCTCCGTCTGTCACGTCGATGCCGGTGGTGGTAATTCGAAGATGGAACTGAGTTTCACCAACGCGCAGGAACGGATGAATGTGGTAGGAGCGCGGCCACAGCACGACACCTTCGGCATCGACAATGCCATGCTGATCTCTCCCGGCGATCCGGAGCGCTCCATTCTTTATCAGCGGCTGGCACGTCGCGGTCGCGGTCAGATGCCGCCCCTGGTTACCACGATCGTGGATGAGCGAATGGTCGAACTGGTTCGTGATTGGATACGCGACATGGAACCGAAGCACAAGTTCGTCCAGGATTGGAAAATGGAAGATCTATTGCCGGCCCTCGAGCGGATCAAGAGTGAACGCTCTTTCGAGTCTGGCCGGGACGCATTCCGACAGACAGGCTGCAGCCAATGCCACCGATTTGCGGGCGAAGGCGGAAGTGTTGGGCCCGATCTGACCGGGGTTGGACGCCGGTTATCCCCGCACGATTTGTTGGAATCAATTCTTCTACCGTCGAAAGTCATTGTCGAGGGTTACGCGATGACCGAGATTGAAACGGCCTCGGGCGAAGTCGTTGCAGGCCGGATTGAGCGCGAGGATGACCGAGTCGTTGTGCTTCGACCGGTGTCGGCAATCGAAGACTCAGTCACCATCAAAAGAACCGATGTCCGCCGTCGCGCCTTGTCCCAGATCTCGAACATGCCCACAGGCATTCTCAACACTTTGCCTGAAACACAAGTCCTCGATTTGCTGGCCTATTTGGTTTCTGACGGTGATGTGGAGCATGTCGCCTTCAGATCCGGCACGGCGATTATTCCGAAAGCAAAATAAGCGCATCCGACAGCCACTACCACGTTGTTTTTTCCACCAGGTTAAAACCACGAACCGGAGCCGATCGAAACGCGGAGAATTGCTGCGCTTGAGGCCAGCGCAATGCTTTGCGCCCCGTGCCAGAAGTTCATGGAGCGAACGTGCGCCCTGCAACGTGCTGCCGACGTCGTATGTTTTAGCGTAGCGCAGATTTGTAATCTGCCGTATCGCCGATTTGTAATCGGCGGAGCGTCCGAAAGTTCGAGCGCACTGGAACTTGCCGACGTCCCGCAGAATGCCATTCTGCGATACAGCAGATTACAAATCTGCGCTACGCTAAACAGATACCCCGCAGGATGCCAGCAGCGCACACTCCGTCACAAATCCCGCGCGTAAAGATTCATGAATTCCTGCGCGCCGCCGGTGTCACGCAGGCCAAGCGCACCTCGGGCCGGTGCATCCGCCGGGAGCGTGAGGCGTTGCGTTTCCTTGTCGTTGCGCCTCACTGTCACCTCGCGGCCTTTCACGGTGATGATAAAACGTTGATAGTTGCCCGGTGCCGTGCCTTCCAGTTTTACTTCCGCGCCTTTGCCATCGCGACCGCGCAACTGCACCGCTGGCATCGCCACCTCCGCGCCGGTCGCGGTTTTCGCTGGGCGACAATCCAGCACAAACTCCGCATCACCAAAATCCTTTTCGGTCCATAGCGTACTTTGCATGTTGGCGGTGCCTTGCTTGAGCGCAATCCGTTCACCGCTCACGCCCCAGCGCGCCGCGATTGTCGCGTTCGTCTTCCAACCGCGCAAATCCAGTCCAGTGAAAATTGGTCGCCAGCCCAAATCTACGGGCGCGGCCAAATCCGCTGGCGCGCCGCTCGACGGGAGTTCCTTGATACGAATGTTGCGGAACTCCACCGGCGCGCCCTCGGACTCGAGCGCGAGATAACCCTGGCGATAATTGCACTCTTCCCCGCCCGAAACCTCTTTGCCATTCACCTGCAATCGGAGGACGCCATTGGTGCAGACGATGCGATAATGGTTCCATTCCGGCGACCCTTTGCTCCGCTCCTCTGACGGGAAGCTGCGCTGCCCATTGTGCCGTCCGAACGGCTTCATCGTCGCGCCGTGAATCGGGAAAACATCGCCGTGAGTGGTGTACCACTCGTTCTTGCCCGGCACATTGAAACCGTGATCGAGCACCTGCACTTCAATCCCACGCAGGAAGGGAACTCCCGGCGCGGCGATGGGCGTGCCCCAAATAAACACGCCCGAATTGCCGCCGCTGCTCAGATGCCGCCACTCGACTTCGAGGATGAAATTTTCGTATTGCCGCGACGTGCGCATCGCGCCCGTGGGTTTGCCGGTGCAATGAATGAGTCCGTCGCGAACGCTCCAGGTCTCCGGAGCACAATTGGCGTTCACCCAGCCAGTCAGATCACGCCCATTGAAGAGCGAGACAAAGCCATCGTTGTCAGCGGCCCGCGCAAAGCCAGCCGCCGCCGTCAGGAGAAGAACGAGAAGGTGTTTCATGCCGCGAGTGTGCCACCGCACCCCGACGAATGCACGCCCGAAGGCGGCGTTGTGCGCAGGCGCGGATGACGCCAAAATTCTTGTTAACCGTTAGTTTGCAGTTCGGGGCACTCAGGAAGTGCCGGTGGCGTGCGAAATCAACGCGATCCGTTCTCCGCTGGCGTGGGTTTTGTTGAAACGGGGATCGATTTGCCAAGCGGCTACACGCTCGACTGGTCGGGTCAGTACGAAT
>JBDTOW010000845.1:0-2833 GCA_039933075.1 Verrucomicrobiota bacterium
CTGCAGAAAGGTGAGCAGACCCAGCGTCACAGCCTGTGTGACGGGCATCCACTGGTGGAAGCCAAGGGGCAACCAGAAGGGCGAAGAGTTCAACATAGGATGAGTATTTGATCTCCAGTTCCTGGGTGTCCTCACCGCGCTGCGACGGGCTCAGAATTGTCCGCACTACGTTGCATTTGTTGCCTGGCTTGGTGCGCCACGGTCGAAGGCGCCACACCGAAATGTTCCGGCAGGTTAGCATCCATGAGCCGGGCCATAATCGAAATCAGGGCGTCGTGGTGGATTGCATGGGCGATGGCATAGACCAGTTCGCGTCCAAACGTGGAACCGGTCACCGGCGAACTGCCGTGCGCGTAGCTGACCTCGCAGCGCGCCTTGACGTGCACGTCCAGAGTGCCGGGCGGAAGCTGTTCGAGTTGGACGAGCATCTGGCGGGTTAGGGCAAGCGCGAAGTCGGGCTGGGATTCGATGCGGGCGTCGCGCTCGCGATGGTCGTAGTCCACTTCGTCGGCATCGAGGCCGCGCAGCAAGCTGCTGAAATGATCCAGGCAATGGCGGTAATGGCCGCCGATGCAGGCATTGAACGCGAGCGGCACGCGCCGCGTGTAGCTCTCGGCGGACAACGCGCGAAGCAAGTCTTCGCCCTGCTCGAGAATGGCCACGGCGGCCTCCACGATCCGGCGCGAGTCGGCGAAATGGTCATCGGCCCTGATATGGTTGGACGACTCAAATGTGGTGGGCGAACGGTGTCCGGTTGTCCAGGCATGCGAGCCGTTGGCGGTGGCATCGGTGCCAGGAATTTCGTCAGTCGTGGCGCTGTTGGTTGTCATAATCGTGTGGAGAGTCGAAATCCTGTTACTCGCCGGAAATCTTCTTCCAGTTGGCGTCGGCTTTGGCTTTGAGATTCGCCTCGTCTTTGTTCCAGTCCTTGAGCGCGTTGGCATAAAAGGCTTTGAAGAACAGGAACAGTCGGCCGTTGGTCACTTTGAAATTCGTCGGATCGATCTCCACCTTCTCGCCCTTGGCCATCGCGGTGGCACACCAGCCACCGTAGGTCGGCAAATACTTCTCAGGCGATTCGACAAAAAGCTTCTTGTTCTCTTCGGACGCAAACCAGTAGGTCACGCCGCTATGTTGGGCGTTAAGTTCTTTCTTGCCCTTCAACGCGGCGTTCCTGGTAAAGTAACCAACCGGGTCGTAGCCCTTGAGGGCGACTTTGTCCGAACCGAGGTTGTAAAGCTGGATGGCCGCGGCGCGCAAACTGAACGGAAAAATACCGACCGCAAGAAATACCGCCAGAAGCGAGACCACACCGATTAGTTCCGTTCGTTGGTGAGGGAACGCTTGAGGCGTTCGCGCGCTTCGGGAAGGAGGCGGCGCGGAGCGGCTTCGGTCAACTCATCGGGATGCTGATGCGCGGCGTCGCGCAGGAAGCGAATTTGTTTACCGTAGCGTCGGCACCATTTGCAGAGCAGGAGATGGAAACGGAGCCCGATCCGCTTCGATACAGAAAGTGGCTTATCGAGAGCGTCCGACTGGAGCCTGCTGGCCTGCCGGCACGTGGGCATGAGCGTGCGAAGCGCTCTACTCAGGGCTGAAGCCAGGATTTTCAATGTTTGTGGATCTCGTGCAGACGCGCCTTGATGCGTTGCTTGGCTTCGACGGACAGACCTCGGCTGGAAGCCGCCTCGACCTGTTCCCCGAACTGCGGTGCTGCGCGATGGAGAAACTTCAGGTGCTTCTGATAACGCTCGCACCAGACGCAGATGAGAAAGTGCAGCCACATCTTCAACCGCATCTTCAGCGAGAGCGGCCGCTCCAGCGACTGCGAAGCCAGGCGCGACATCTCCGCGCAGGTCGGCGTGTGGTTCCACACCCAGACAATCCACCGCTGCTTGAGAGACTGCATGAGGTTCATATCTTTTTGCCAAACCAGTTCGTCTCCAGGCAGCGTCGCAAAGCCATGCGCGCCCGATGCAGCATCACCCACAGATTGCTTTCCGAGATGTTCAGCAGGTTGCAGATTTCCTCGCTCTCGACGCCATCGACCTCGCGCAGAGTAAAGACCGCCGCGATGTTCTTCGGCAGCTTGCTCGAGCACTCGTGAAAGATCTGCCAGAACGCCTGGCGGTCGAGGCTTGCTCCCGGATCGGACGACCATTCCAGCGGGCCGAGGTCGCGGCCGGATTCGTGAATCCAACCACCCTTGAACAAGCCATCGGAGATGAATCTGTCGCTCTCCTCGTCGGAGTGAAATTCAAGGTCGGTGAAGGAAGTCTCGCGGCTGGCTTTGCGGAAGTGGTCGCAAATCTTGTTTTTCAGGATGCCGACAAGCCAGCTCTTCTCCGCGCTGCGACCGGCGAATTTGTCACCGCCTTTGAGCCCTGCCAGAAAGGTTTCCTGCACCATGTCCTCGGCCTTGGCCGGGTCGCGCAAGCGGACGAGCGCGAACTTGAAGAGGTAATCCCCATACTCCTCCACCCAGCGTTCCGGGTCGGAGAGGCGCGCGGCGGCGGGCGTCTTGTCTGCGTTCGCCAACGAGGGCTGGCTGGAAGTGGCGAGGCTATCCGTATCCACAGGTCAGCGGGTGAGCGGCCACGAGCGGCCAAATTTGAGTTATTCCTTTGTTCATTTGTCATCAGTCGCGTTCGCGCGGGGAACCTTACAAAGAAAATGCCGGGAACGCGAGAGTCGGCTCCAACGCGCTTCGGCGCGATCGAATGACGCCGGGGACTCTCCCGTGAGCCTGAATTTGGTAGGGACATCGCGCTGCGATGTTTCCGCCCGCGAAGCAGCGGGCGGAACGGTTGCGCCGCTGGACGCGGCGCGGACG
>JBDTOW010000846.1:0-2828 GCA_039933075.1 Verrucomicrobiota bacterium
TGCGTCACGGCACTAGATTCGGTTTTCCAAAATGTTTATCGGCGAAATCGAGGAAGATTCTCCAATCCTCTTTGGTCATCGAGTGTTTGCCGGGCCGAATGTAGTAGCCGAGCGAGCTGTCGATGAGTTTGCCCGGCGCCGGCATTTGTTTGGCTTCCAACCCGCCGGCGTTGAGAAGCCGATAAACGGGATCGGCCGCTTGCAGCATTTGGAATTGGCCTTCGGGATTCGCCCAGGTGTCTTCAATGGCGTTTGCCAGCAGCACAGGCCGGGGGGCGCACAGGGCGACGAGGCAATGCTGGTCAAAGGGTAATCTCTCGGGCTGCTCGTTGAACTTCTTGAATTCGTCGGCGAACCAGTGCGGGAAATGTTCATTGATCACTTTTACCGATTCCCCGATTTTTCCGCGGCTTGGCGCAGTTCCACCGCAGCCAGCCTGCAGCGGAATCGCCAGCGCGATGCGCGCGTCAAACGCGGCCGCCACAAGTGTTGCCTTGCCGTTTCGTGAGTGGCCGACAACGGCGATGCGTTTGGAATCAACATCGTTGTCGGTGACCAGATAATCAACTGCGCGCGATAAGCCCCAGGCCCACGCGGCGATGGTGCCCCAATCGTGCGGGCCGCGTTTCGTTTGGCCGGGTTTGAGATAGAAGGGATGAACTCCGTCGGTGAAGTCGGGCTTATCGGGATCCACGTCCCCATGATAGAAGGTGGCGACAGCGTACCCGCGGTCGATCGATTGCTCGATGGCCCAAACGTCGACCTGCGTGCCGCGCCCTGCGTCAGTCGCCTGGTTGTTGGTGCAGCCCGGACAAGATTTCGGCATCCACACGGTCGGCAGTGCAATGCTGGAGTCGTTGAGCACGGTATGATTGCCGCAAAAGTTGAGGCCGAGAAACACGGGCGCCGGTTGTTTGCGAGAGTTTGGAACCACCAGCAAGAGGTGGATGCGTGGCGCGTCAGGTGGACCAAAAGCGATAGTCACGTCCTTCCTGGTGGCTTTGCCGCCGAAGAACTTTTTGTCCGTCCGCTGGACAGTCCATTCGATCCGGGAAGGTGAGGGCGGCATATAGCCGTACATGTAATGCTGGAAGAGCGCCTTCAATTCCGGTTGACGCTGGTTCGACCACTGCTCGCTCGTGGTGACGCGCTCACCATTGAACATTACAAGTGGATCGGGCAGTCCAGTCTGCGCCGGCAATTGGGAAACTTCCGGGAATGTAGTGGCCGCGAGGGTTCTCATAGTGAGAAGAACAAGTATCAGAAAAGCAAAGGAGCAGTAGTTCCGGAAAAAAGTGCGAGGACGAGGTCTCATAAATGACAAAGGAGCATTATGGCGTGATTGTGCCGATGAACGTATCCCAGTTTTCAAAGATCGTGCGAGGGCGGTTCCGAACATACTCCACGGTAAACCAAATCGAACCGTCCGCATCGGCCACTGCGGTGTGATAATCGCCCCAGCGTCCAACATTCGAACCAGTGAATTCGGGATAACACAAAAAACTGTCGTACGGACGGAGTCCAATTCCAGATCCGGCCCAAAGAACGGGGCCAGTGACACCGAGCGTTGCGTCGATCCTCACGAAGGCTGCGCTGGGGGAATAATCCGGTCCGACAAGCGTGAAGGTCATCAAACCTTTGCCGGCGGCGTTAATTCCAAGGCCCGGGAAAAGAAGGTTGTTTTTGTTGACGGCCACGTAACCCTGGCGAGTAATCTGCGCCGTTAGCGTGTCTTTATTCCAGCCGGGAGCGACGACAAAGTAAGCAATGGCGGCGCGATTCGGCGCGTTGGGTGAGCGCACCACCGTGTTAACCGCGCCAAATAATTTCCCGGCGGCGAAGACGACTTGATTCATCCGATCGTCGTTGGAGTCGATTAAGCCGGGGGGCTCCTGGACGGGCGGCCCGAACACACCTAGAGCGATCAGGTCGGCCAAAGGCCGCGCTCCATCCCGCTGTGTCGCCAGCGGTGGCTGGCCGTAAACCTGGCTGCTCACGACAATGTTTTGAATTGCCAGGGTCGGAGTTGAGTTGTCCAGCGTGCGAGTTCCGGTGATGGCCCAGACCGTAATTCGATTGTCGAGAGTAGCGTAGAAATCCAGCGCGCTGAGGAAATACTCCGTGCCGCGCTGGGCACTCTCGTAGCGGCCGCCCGGAGGAACGGTCGCCGGTTGAATTGAATAACCTGGGCCCTCAGCTTGCGTCAGTCCGGCGAAAAGAACCGATGTATTCGCGGTGCCATTGACGAGAGCCGACTTTGAAATCGCGATGATCTCCCCGCCATTAAAAGTAAAGTCCGGATTGTTCGCATCGGGGAACAGGTACGAATTGTAGCTGACATAGAACCCGTGCGCGTCGGCTCCAATGAGCGGTTGGTCAGGCAACCCGCTAGCGGTGGTGTCGAGTTGATACAGATAGAAACTGCCGGTCGGGTCGGGAGACTGACTCACGGCGATGAGCACTGACGTTGGCCCCAGCCAGGCAAACGTGGCGGGATCCGTATCCGCCTCGAATATGGTTACGAACCAACGCGCAGTATCCGGATCATAGTAGCACTTCGGATCAGCCAGGAAGGGGCCAAATTGAAGGGGAGCGCCAGTAACCGGATCCCATTCCACCGCCGACGGAAGTCCGAAGAACGGATTGAGAGCCGTCGGTCCGCTCAACAGATTGCCGGCTTTGCTATAGATGGACAACGCTGTGTTGACCGTTTGCATCACGAAACCGCCGCCCACGGCCAACGCCGCAGCCGGCGGTTCCAAGTCGAATTGATTGCCATTGTCGGCCAATCGTTGCGCTGACCAATCACCTGTGCTTTACATAACCAA
>JBDTOW010000847.1:0-2828 GCA_039933075.1 Verrucomicrobiota bacterium
CGAAAGGATGGAGTGCGTCTCAGCATCCCCCTTTGAGACGAATCAAGCCTTGTCGGCAGGGACAGCGCGCTGCGCGGTCCCCGCCCGCGCAGAGCGGGCCGAGGAAATTGTGCGGGGCATACGCCGAAGCCCGTTCCGCGCCGCGTGGGCGCGGGGACGCCGCAGCGCGGCGTGTCCCTACCGATTTCGGAATTCAGATTGCTACAATAGCACTATCTGGCCGGTTTTTACCGACTGTTCTTCGGCTTCACAGATCTCGATCGAGCTCAGTCCATCGTGAGGTGTGACAACGGTCGGCGGCCTGCCGAGTTGAATCGAATCGATCATGTGGTTCAACTCACCCACATAACCGTCGCCGCCTTCGCACTGGATGACGCGCGGCGATTGGCCTTCTTCGAACAGCATCAAAGGAGAGGGTCCACGCGCGATGTCATAGTCGGCTGTGGCACGCTCGAACACGGCGGTGTAACTCATGTTAAACCCGAATCCTTTCGTCATCGCCCAGCTTCCCTCCCCGTGAACAGCGGTTCGCGCCACGACCTGGTATTGCGTAACGACATGGTCGATCGCTCCGCTTACCTTGGTTAACCCGGTTGAATAGACGCTCTTCGGCCGTCCAAAACAGAACTGGACGAAGTCGCTGTCGTGGATGTGCAAATCGAGCAGAGCGCCGCCGGATTGCCGGCCATCCAGGAAATTTCGCTGGCCCCAGCCGGGCGGTTCGGCGACGCGCCGAAACCGCGCGGCGAGCACCTGGCCAAAAGTCTCCTGGTCAATCGCATTTTTGAGCCAGATCCATTCCGGCCAAAATCGAATGCACATTGCCGGCATAAGAAAACTCTTCGATTTCGCCGCCTCCTCGATAATCTCGCGCGCCAGACTGGCTGTCCGCGCCAGTGGCTTTTCGCAGATGACATGTTTGCCCGCCCGGAGTGCCGCGATCGAGAGAGCAGGGTGGTCTTGGGTAGGCGTGCAAATATCGACGAGGTCAACTGCGGGATCAGCCAGAAGCTCTTCAATGTTTCGGCAGGCTTTGATCTGGCTCATGTCGAGTTTCACGTCGTCCGCCGGGCCGATGTTCCCTCCGACTGTCGTGAGATCTCCGTCTAGATGCCGCCCGCTGGGATTGCAGATGTTAACTATGCGCGCGTTTGGGATCTTGCGGTAGGCTTTGACATGGGTGGCAGCCATGAATCCCAGCCCGACAATGCCGACGTTTATCATAGGGCGGTCCCGGTTTCAGTTCGCGGGCTGACTCAAGACGGACTCGATGTGCTGGCGTGCGGCCCGGATATCCTGGACGCGTTGGGTGCCAGCTTCGCGTTCGATGCAGAGATAGCCGGGGAACTTCAGGTCATTCAACGTTTGAAAGAAGGCCGGCCAATTGACTTCGCCGGTGCCAACGACAACTTCTTCTCCCCAACTTCCCGGCTGCCTGGTCCTGATTGCGTCTTTGATGTGACACTGTTTCAACCACGGGCCGAGGAGCCGCAAAGCGTCAATCGGATCGCCCTTTTCGTAAAGGATCAGGTTGGCTGGATCGAAGTTCACGCCGACCGTCCGGCGGTCCAGTTTATCGAGAAACATTTGTAAACAGTTAGCTGTCTCCTGGCCCGTCTCAAAGCCAAGGTGAATGCTTTTCTCGCCGAAAAGATCGGCGACACGGCCGATTCGCTCGATCAGTTTTCTGAACCCCGGATCCGATTCATCGTGCGGCAGGAAACCGGCGTGAAAGGTGACCACTTTCATGCCGAGCTTTTCCGCGAGAATGACGTTCGCCTGGATGTTTCGCCAGTTTTGCTCCCAGGTAGAGTCCGGCACCAACCCGCCGGTGCAGCGTATCGATTCGAGTGTCGAGTAGTCCTCACCGACCGTGCCAAACATGCCTGAAACGATCGAGAAACCCGCGGCTTTCAATTGCTCGCCGACATCGCCCCAGACCGGCGGATTCTCGCGGACAGGATCCAAAGCGAGTTGAATTTGGTTCACGCCGATCGCTTGCATCTGTTGAATGAGATCGCGAGGTGCCGATGGTTGCAATGACCAACTGCAAACCGCCAGGCGACTCGAAAATAGAGGAGGATTCATGAGTTTGGTGTTGGTGAAATAAACATTAAAGCTTCGAGCCGCGAAGGCGTTCGACGAAACTGACGAACCCTTTGGCTTGCGATTGCAGCCGCGTTAAGAGTTCGGGATCTTTGAGTCGGCCGTTGTCGTCGAGCAACTCATTTACTTTCGGAAAAAAAACGCGTTCCGGATAAACGTAGGCGTTGCGATACGCGAAAATCTGTTGCAAATGCTCCACCGGTCGCAGGGCGCCCCAGACGCCCGCGCCCAAACCTACGAAGCAGACCGGACGACGGTCAAAACTCTCCGGAAACTTCAGCATATCGATGAAATACTTTAGAACTCCCGGAATGCCGCCGTTGTACTCGGGTGTGATAAGGACGAGTCCGCTCGATTGTAGAATTGCGTCGGCGAATGGCTGAAATGCCTTTGGTTTTTCCGCGTACGATTCCGGGTTGAATATCTCCGGTGGCAGCTTGGCCAGGTCGACGATGTTCAACGGCAGTTTCAATTCCGAATAAACTCCTTCAATGTGACGGGCGATTTTGCGCGTGTTGCTTTGAGGCCGGTTCGTGCCGATTAGTAGCGTTATCATCGTGGCAAGGATGAACAGAGATGGATTCCGTTGCAAGTTCCGAGCGCGTTTCCAGCGGGCCGCAAACTGATCATACGCTAACGAGTTGAATATTTGAAATGGCTGGACGGGCAATTGTCGCGACGGGTACACTCGCATCCCGCAAACAAATGCTTGGAACGAGGCC
>JBDTOW010000848.1:0-2825 GCA_039933075.1 Verrucomicrobiota bacterium
GCAGCCTCCTTCAAACCTGACATCGCCTGCCTGCCGGAAGATTTCACGAGGGGCGAGCCGGAAGCGGACCGGGGCCGACCACCGAGCGTGTCGCGAAATGGGCGCGCGAACATTCGTGCTACGTCATCTGCCCAATCCGCGTCAAGACACGCGAGCGGGCGTATAACTCCGCTGTCTTGATCGACCGGCAAGGCAAGATCGCTGGACGCTACGACAAGATCCATCCGACGGAGGACGAGCTTCGGCAAGGAACTTGCCCGGGCGAAACTGATCCGCCGGTGTTCGAGACAGATTTCGGAACGATTGGCATCCAGATCTGTTTTGATGTGAACTGGCGCGAGGGGTGGACCCGCCTGAAGCAAAAAGGCGCTCGAATCATCTTCTGGCCCTCAGCCTACGCAGCGGCTCACCAAATGCCGACACTTGCTTTCCTCAATCAGTGCTACGTCGTTACCTCGACGATGAAAAGCGCATCGCGCATCTATGACATCACCGGCGACCTACTGGACGCCAGTGGAAAGGACCGGTCTTGGGCAGGCGCCGCACTACCGCTGGGCAAGCGGCTGTTCGAAACCGATTTCAACAGGCCGAAGATGCAACAGGTGGAAAAGAAATACGGATCGAAAGTCCAGGTCACGTGGCTGCGGGACGACGACTGGATCACGTTGGCTTCGCTCGATCCCGAACTCGCGGTGGACGACATCATGAAGGAGTTCGACCTGACTCCCCTGGACGCATACATCGTCAGAGCCCAGAACGCACAGGACGGGCAGCGATCTCGAAAATAAGATCCGGTTGGACCCCTCGGAATTCTCAGACAGGCGCTAAGGCCGCAGGAACGACACGATCGTCCGCCAGTGGGGCGCGTTGTCGCCAGGAGTCTGGGCCGTGGGGTTGGCGCCGGTTCCGCCCCAAAGGCTGGTATCGAACGCAGCCCGAGTCTTGCAGAAATTGATGTGGCCGTCTCCCCAGAGGACATTCAGGCCGAACGGGTTCTTCCCACTGGTATGCGCCAACGTGCCCCAGGTATAAATCAAGTCCGTCATCAGCGACCGTTGCGCGCTTAATTCAATTTGCTTGACGGCTACTTGCGTCCAACCCAGGTTGGCTTCATTAACCTTCTTGGAAAGAATGTCCGTTTGGGGAAAGTAAGTGTAGGTCGTATTCACCTGGCCATCGACAGAATACATGGGCCAGGGAACTTTGGCGCTCTCGAAATACTTCTTCTCGAAAACGACTCGGAGGCCCTTTTCATGCCGGAGGCTCGGACAATAAAATATTCCCGGTGTCCGCAGATAGTTGCCAGTGTAGAGAAGCCCAAGGTTCACCGCCGCCTGCGGCCGAGCCGTTTGATTCAATCTGCCTGGATCCCAAAAAAGCAAATAGCCTCGCCAGGGATTGGAACCCGGAATTCGATCCGGGTCGAATTCGGGCGGCGGCAAACGGTCCTGGTTATCGTCCGCGTATAAGAAAAGTCCGAGGCCCATTTGTCGGAGGTTGTTCAAGCAGCTCGTCTGCTTGCCTTTCTCCTTTGCCCGAGAGAGCGCGGGCATGAGCATGCTGGCCAGAATGGCGATGATCGCAATGACCACCAGGAGCTCGATGAGCGTAAAGCCTTGGACCGTACCAGAAAGCCCGGGCGCCTTGGCCCGGCTACGTGGCGTCAAAGAAAGAGTCACAAGTCGAACATAAGCAGCCGACTCGATAATACAACCTGATTCGTGGCTTTTGTACAGCTTGTGGTTGCGCAGCGATCTCCGTATCACACCGATTGGAATCCGTTGCGTGAGCGGTTAAGTCTTGCGCCTTGGCGCCAGGTGCCGGCCACAGGCTGACGCACCACCGCGCTGGCGCGGGTTTGTTTCAGCGCTGCGGAACCGACTGGAAAAACTGTTGACGACAATGAGCGTCAAAACTACCAAGCAGCGGTTGAAAATAAACGATGAAGCACATCAGCAACTCGCCCGTGCCACGGAGAAGATTCTTGAGCAGTTGACGCCCGCTCAGCGAACGCAGTTGCAGATACTCAGCCAACAAGCCAAAGCCGATGAAGCAGGTTTCGAGGCCAGAATGATGTCACTGCAGATCGGCGTGGGGGGCGGGCGATTTAGCGCAGGAGGGAGGAGCGGCGGCAGCGGTGGGCCTGGCACCACCTCGCGCGGCGAATACTTCAACGGTGGTGGTCCTGGAGGGGTGGTCCGGGTCATTTCCTACGAGCGCGTTCAAGAACTACTTCGGCTGAATGAAAAACAACGGGAACAAATCACCGAAACCATCGGGCAGGTGAACCAGTTCGAAACCGCCATGTTCAACGAAATTCGATCTTCATACCCGCGGCCTAACCACGAATTGTACGAACGGCGGAAGCAAAAGGAGGAAGCCACGCGTCGAGCCGTCACCGACGCAGGCGAAGAGATCCTCCGTCCATTGCAGCCCGTCCAACGGAATCGGCTCAAGGAAATCTGTCTGCAAGCGCAGGGTGCGGAGGCCCTCTTCCAGCCCGAGATCATCCGGGCTCTGGGTCTAACCGCCACTGAGCAAATTAAGCTGGCCAATCTGCGCCGCGAGGCCGAACGTCAAACCTCCGCGCCTTACGGCGGGCCTCGCAATCCGGGGCAACCCCCTCCGCCAATTGACTTCAACTCGGCCGCGGAGCAAACGAGACCGATCCAGCGTGAAACGGAACGTCGCATGATCACTTCCGTACTAACCCCGGCGCAGCAGATCAAACTAAAGGAGATGCAGGCAAGGAATTCGCCGGTGCCGCTCGCTTCGGTTCCAGTTACAGCGGAGGGGGAGGTGGAGGAGGAGGGGCCATCTCCAGC
>JBDTOW010000849.1:0-2824 GCA_039933075.1 Verrucomicrobiota bacterium
GGGCACGCCGTAGCCAGGCCACTGCACTACCGAGCCGTCGTTCTTCAAGGCCACGCTGTGGAAATCTCCCGCCGCAATCGCCAGCACCCCGCTCAAGACCTGATCTCCCAGTGTAACTGGACTTGCAGTTGCAGAAAAAGGGTAGTCGTCTGTTGGAGTTCCTGTGACTTGGCCGGCGCGGTTGAATCCCCACGCCACCACCGAGCCGTCGTTCTTCACGGCCACGGATTCGCGGTTCGCGCCATCTCCAATTGTCGCCTTGCTTCTACCGACCGACCCCAAGAGATTAGCATAAATGCATAAGCGGTATGGGCGAGTTCATAATCCGGATCAATTCGAATGGAACGTAGAGCGTGACGTTTCGCTTCGGGAAAGTCCCAGTCGAAATAGGCGACAATGGCCTTCCCGCAATGGAGCGCGGCCGACTTGGGCGCCAGTTTCTCTAATTTCTTCGTGATCGCCCGCTCGTTCTCTTCGGGCAAAAAGGTCACTCCCGGCACACCGGCCCGCGTAACGAGTTCCAATAGGCCCACGTAGGGTCTCGCAAAATTCGGTCCAGCTCGATCGCACGGTGCAGATTGGTGTAAACCTCGGGGTAACCGCGTTGATTGTCTCCGCGCAAGTTAGCCAGGGCTTTCGAGCACAGGGCATCGGCAAATTCGTTGGTCGAAGGCGGCCCGCCCGTGGCAACATCGGTTTGCTGTTTGAAGTTCAACCGCGTCACAACACCGAACGCAATGGCAACCAGAAGGCTGGGCACCACAATCCTTTTTATCATCACCCGCCGGCGTTTGTTGAGTCGGGCGCTTTTCACCGACTTTCCCCCCTGCAACAAGCACAAGTCCGCGCGCAGGTCCGCCGCCGACGAATAGCGTTGCGCCGAATCCTTGACGCAGGCTTTGAGGACGATCTCATTGAACTCGATCACCGCTGCCCGATCCGGCCAGGTCCAAACGTCGTCGGGCAATTCGGCAAAGCGGCGTCGATCCATGCCCGTGCTGATTTCGTAGAGCACCTTGCCCAGGCTGTAGATGTCCGCCTGTGGTGTGCCCGGTCCTTCGGGTGGCAAGTAGCCTTCGGTGCCCACGATGGACTGCGTGTCGCCCGCATCGGTCACCAGGCCGATGTCGCCCAGCTTGGCCACGCCATTTACGTAAACGACGTTCGAAGGTTTGATGTCACGGTGCACCAGTCCCTGCTCATGCAAATACGCGAGCGCGGTGCTCAGCGAGAGGCCGATCTGGATGCAGTCGGCGATGGGGAGGCGGCCTTGGTGTTCGAGATCGTAGCGGAGAGTGTGGGGGGAGTACAATGACGAATCACAAATGTCGAATGTCGAAGGAAGCACCAAATCCGAAGCAGTAAATTCACGGCTGATGGTTGCGTTTCCGGCATTCGGATTTCGGATTTCTTTCGGGCTTCGGATTTCGGTTTTCGGCTTTTCTGCATCGTCCGCCAGTTCCATCACGTAGTAGAAGCAGCCTTCGGCGTCGTTTTTGCCGACGTGGAGGATGGCGAGCTGGCTGGGGTGGGAGCGGGAGATGGGCTCGAAGCGCTGAATGCCCTCGAACTCGCGCTCGAAGGGGCGCGGGTCGGAGAAGCGGCTGCGGTAGACAAACTTCACCGCGCGGAGCTGCCCGAGCACATTGCGGGCGAGCCAGACGTCGCCGTAGCTGCCGTGGCCAATGCACCGAAGCAATTCATAGTCGGGAACTGCCGGCGGCTGGCGCAGCAGCAGGGAAGGGCCTGCGGGCGGCGAGTTCATATCGGCCGGCGTTGGCGGCGGTGGCTGCACGCGGGAAAACCTACCGGAAGCTCGATGGGCAGGGAAACTCGACTTCTCCTTCGTGGGCGAGAGCAACAAAGCCGTGCCGCGCTCGAGGAAATAATTCATCGAAGCCACGCTCTTCCGGGTCACCAATGCAATGGTGCTCGTAAGTGAGGGTGAGAGGGGATGCCGAAGGCTGAAGACCGCTTCACTCGCATCGAAAGTGCACCTTGACCAATAGAATCAAGGGTGACATGTGGATTTATGAAACGGGAAGAAATGTCTTAAAAGTGCGGGAAATGGAATTTTAAGTCCCCGATTTGAAGCGGTTTCATTCTGTGATTGTCAATGACAAACCGTCTTTCAACGTCCGCCGAAGCCCTCTGGGTTGGGTGACTCCGTTCGAGTTCAAGATCACGACTCCCCACCCCTCGTTTTGGAAGCGATATGTCTATTACTGCTTCATTTGGAAGAAACGTCCCGAAACAAGACTGGAAATGCTCTGGCGCTACGAGCAGTGGTATTACGGGACCGGTGGCTGGACAAACCCCGAAATGCTGTGGAACTCTCGGACTGGACTGGTCTATTTTGGCATTATGTCGGTTGTCCAACGGAATGCGACGAAACCGATTGACGCGTCGAATGTCCGCCCACGCGAGACTCGCCTTCAGACTGGGTAGGTTGACTCCATTTCCAGCTTGAACAACCAGGACTCGTTCGCCCAGGTGCTCGACCAGCGCCGCGCGTCGCACAGGCGCTCACGCGTTGGGGGCCAAAGGTCCTGATCTGTTGGACAACCGGCCCGCGCCTAATTGCGCCCGGCGCGCGCAAGTCAGTCTTAGGAATGACGGAGGTAACGCCGCTCGCCAGGTTGGCGAGAACAAAAATCGGCAGGGTCGCCAGGTCAACGTCTCCCGCGACGAGACGGAGGCTTTTTTCAATGACACGCTGTTGCTCTAACAGAAAGCCGTGGGTGCGCACCGCGCCCTTCGGCTATCCAGCGGAAGTTCCTACGTGGATTTTCTATAAGTATATTATTGTAAGCATGATATGTAT
>JBDTOW010000850.1:0-2822 GCA_039933075.1 Verrucomicrobiota bacterium
CATTCTGAAAAACCTCAGTCACTTCCCCACCGTCATCAAAATTAGAATTGCTGGGACGTTGTGGAGCGGGGACTATCTGCAATTGAGCGGTCTTTAAGAAATGGTTTGCGCCGCCGATGTTCGTGCCTTAAGGATGGCGGGATGTTTTCACACATTGTTATCTGCTGGACCGATCCGGGAAACCCGAACGCTGCCGACGACATTATCGCGGGCGCCAAAAAATACCTCGAGCCCATTCCCGGCATTTTGTACTTCCATGCGGGCAAGATGGCTTCCAGTCCACGTCCAGTGGTCGATCAATCCTATCAGGTCGCCTTGAACATAGTTTTCGCGACGAAGCAGGATCAGGACGATTATCAGGCGCACCCGATGCATTTGGAATTCGTAGCCAAAGTCTTCAAGCCGGCGTCCAGGAGAGTAGTAGTTTACGACTTCGAGTGACCCTCGCTAAAGCCCGGATGTTGCTTGAAAAGAGGACTTGCAAACGGGAAACTTTTCCATACTTTTGGTCCGTCCTCGAGGAAGCGAGCGTAGCTCAGCCTGGTAGAGCATCACGTTGCCAACGTGAGTGTCGAGGGTTCGAATCCCTTCGCTCGCTCCAATTCTTTTCCCGCGTCACTCTGCGCCAAGTCGCGACAAACCCCGTCAACCATTGGTCGCTCTGCATGTTCTTGCTACGCCGCCCTTGGGACAACTTGCGACCCGTTTTGCCCCTCTGCGCCTGAAATCTGTGCGCGTATTTGTGGATACCCCGGTGCGCCATTGAAACGCGGCTTCCCGAGTCGCGAACGCCGCAACAGCGGCAAGACTTGCCGTTTGACATCACAGCTCCGGTTTAGCAGCATCGCACCATGATGAGAGGGAGCAAAAGGCGATTCTCCCTTCCGTATTCTCCATTGCTCGACGGCCGATAACATGACTGCACTTAGCCAGAAACAAGAACCGTCATGCAACTATTCACCATTTTTTCGGGCCGGGATAAGCGAGTCGCGCGCGGTCATGGGCTTCACACTGATAGAGCTGCTGGTCGTCATCGCCGTGATCGCCATCCTCGCCGGGATGCTGCTGCCCGCGCTGGCGAAGGCGAAATATCAGGGCAGCCGCACGGTCTGCCTCAATAACATCCGGCAACAATACTTGAGCCAGATCATCTACGCCGATGATTTCAACGGGCGATTTCCCAAGCACGACGACCCAAGCCCTGATTATCACCGTTCACCCACCACGGGAAAGGACAGCATCGCCGACGCGATGCGCGGTCGTTACATCAACAACTACTGGATATTCATCTGCCCCATCACGAGCAAGTCGTTCGGCAAATTGTGGCCACAGTACCGTGATCCGGCGGGCAAGGATCCTGGTTATGGCGGCTGGGCCACGAAGGAGGATTTCATATACACGCCGTACATGTGGTTCGCGAATTTTCCTGGCATGAAATACCAATCGCTCAGTGGCAGCACCGACCCTAGCGCGACGGACAAGGAACCGCCCTGGCCCACGAAAGCCGAAGAGTGCGATGCCTCGCGCGCCTTCATCACTCACCGCGTTAGCGACACCCCGGGGACGGCGCTTTGGGATGTGGGCCATCTCGGCCGGTTCGGTGCCGGCACGCAGAGCAAACCGCTCTGGGCCTTTTCCGTGACCCCCGACCAGCCGGTCGGCCAGGCGGATGGCAGCGTGAAGATTCGCCCAAAGTCCCAGATAAAAAAACGGGCGGTCGGCGCGCAAGGGGGCAACACAGCTTATTACTATTGAACGGCTTTGTGTCCTTGAGCCGGCCCGACGGTTTTACGGAACATGGCGTGAACAACTGCCTGCTCCCTTCAAATGCCAGCAGTGCCGACACCGCCGCGGATGATTGCGTCCTGCCAGGTTCAGGGCTCGGAGTTCCGCCTTCAGGCGGTCAGAAGCCAAAACGAGAACTGCTCCTGTCCTTGTTTTCTTCGTTTCCTCCAATGAGTATAGGCCCCACCATGAGATCCACGACAAACCACCAAACGACCGCTCCGACTCCGGCTGGGCGCCCGTGGCCGCTTGGAGTCGAGTGGGTAGCGGCGGAGAACGCATTCAACTTTGCCCTCTACTCGCGGCACGCCACCGGTGTCACGCTGCTGTGCTATTCGGAAAAGAACCCGGCTAAACCGGTCTTCGAGTTTCGCTTCCAGCATCCGGCGCACAAGACGGGGAGCATCTGGCATTGCCGCCTTTCGTCTGACGAACTTCGCGGCGCCACGCTTTATGCCTATCGCGTCGAAGGACCGCACGAACCGGCGCGCGGGCAGCGGTTCGATCCGCAGAAGGTGCTGCTCGATCCCTACGCGCCGTCGGTGTCCTTTCCGCCGAACTTCAGCCGTGAAGCCTGCGCGCAGCCCGGGCCGACCGACGGCCGGGCGCCGCTGGGACGTCTGCCGAAAAAGCAGGCGGCGGCGCTTTCCACCGAAGCGGGTCCGCAATACACCTGCCGAAATGCGGTTGTTTACGAACTGCACGTTAAAGGATTCACCGCGCGCGCGAATTCCGAGGTCACGCCCGGAAAGCGCGGCACGTTTGCCGGCGTGACGGAAAAGATTCCCTATCTCAAGGACCTCGGCATCACGATCGTCGAGCTTCTCCCCGTCCACCAGTTCGATCCGCAGGAGGACAATTACTGGGGTTACATGACGCTCCACTTTTTTTCGCCACACCAGCAATACGCGCAGGGCGAGGCCTTTGAGGAGTTCCGCGCGATGGTGCAGGCGTTTCATGCGGCGGGCATCGAAGTGTGGCTTGATGTCGTCTACAACCACACCAGCGAAGGCGGCGAAACCGGCCCGACTTACAGT
>JBDTOW010000851.1:0-2806 GCA_039933075.1 Verrucomicrobiota bacterium
ACTGTTGGGAATCTTTCGGTTGGTTTCATGGCGGCTCTTTGTTAGATTGGCACGATGGCAGCCGTACTCGAAAAACAAGCCAAACGTTGGACCTACGAGGAGTATTCTCGGCTCGATGATGACCAGCGCTATGAAGTTATCGACGGCAACCTTCTTATGGCCCCTGCACCGGACATCTGGCATTCAGACAGTCAAAGCGTTGACCGTTGCTTCCAGACTCGCGGCATCGGTCACATTCAACCGCACGACCGTGTCATCAATGCGTTTGAGAAAGCCGCTCAATGTCGTGCCGGGGCCAAATTCAATGAAACGAGTGAATCCCCGGGCAAGCAAATAGCGAATCGATTCTTCCCAGCGCACGGACGATGTAACCTGCTCGACGAGCCCTTCCACGATCTCGACCGGCGAACCATGCGGTTTGGCGGTGACATTGGAAATCACCGCTACACCTGGTGGAAGCAACGTTAGTCCAGCCAGCGCACGACGAAGCTTGGGCTGAGCGCTGGCCATCAACCGTGAGTGATACGCGCCGGCAACCGGAATTGTGACCGCCTTTTTGGCTCCCTTTTGCCTGGCCAATTCGCAGGCATTTGCGATGTTTTCCGCTTCTCCGGAAATAACGAGCTGTCCCGGACAATTTGCGTTGGCCAATTCGACGCCGGCCTCCTGGCAAATCCCGCGCGTCACGGTCTCATCGAGGGCGATAATGGCCGCCATCGCGCCATGCGTTGTCTCGCAAGCCTCCTGCATGAAGCGCCCGCGCTCGCGCACCGTTTTCAAGCCGTCCTCAAAGCTCATCACACCGGCGGCGGCGAGCGCCGTGAACTCGCCCAGCGAAAGTCCCGCGGTCGCCGCGAAAGTAAAATCGGCAACGCGACTCTTGAGCAACTGAAAGGCGATCCAACTCACGAGATAAATTCCCGGCTGGGCATTTTCGGTCTTGGTAACGTCCGCGTCGGGTCCATAAAAACAGACGCCGGACAAGTCGTAACCAAGTGTGTGATTCGCCTGGTCGAACAAAAGCTTTGCCAGAGGAAATTGTTCGGCCAGATCTTTTCCCATGCCCACTTTCTGGGCTCCCTGGCCGGCAAATAGCAAAGCAGTTTTACTCATAAAGATCCTGACCAGCAGAGAAGTAAAGATATTCCAGTTCGGCTCACCTCGGTGAATTTTGGCGGTCTCCCGGTCGAACCGCGTTGCCTCCCGCCGCCTTGTCCGGTCTTGCGCACCGAAACAGGGTTGGCCGAATATCATTCGGGTGCCGAAGCCGCCCAAGCCCATTGTTATCCGTAACGAGCCAGATGTGATCCGCATCGACCGCCAAACCTTCCATCACGCCAACCCAGAAATACAAACTATAATAAGCGACTTCAGGAGTGTTCTCAACCTCGCGGTAATTGTATTCTGCCAGCACGCGATGCGACACCGGATCGACCTTGAGCACCACGCGGCTTTCGCGCAACAGGACGAAGAGCGAGTTCTCAAAGTAACAAAGGTCCGAATAATGGACGTCGACCGCCAGCGAGCCGCTGGGCCGAACCGCGAAGTCATCGATCACTTTCAGTGTGTGCAGATCCACCACGATAATCCGTCCCTGGCTTCGTTCATTTGCCAGATACAATCGTCCACCGCTGACGGCGACCCCTTCAAACGAAGCGTTTCGATCCGTGCTGCTGAAGTATTTAGCCACCGGCGACCAATCAATATTCAACCGGTCGACCGTTCTTGTCTTCGGATCCCAGCGCAGCACCCAGCGATTGGCTTCCTCGCAAAGGTAAATCCGCCCGGCTTCATCCTGAGCGATCCCTTCGCAGTCGTAATGGCCGATTTTTTCCCGGGCGAATGGCCGCAGTTGTGGCGGCGTGAAAGCGTTGGTAACCAAAACCAGATTTGCTGAGTTTCCCGCCGCGGAAAATTCGACGCGGTAAATCGAAGGTCCTCGATCATTGACGGTGAGCAACTCATGAGCGGGAGTGAGCAAGAGGCCCGAGGCGTCAAAGCGCTCTCCCTGGGGAGAATTCAATTGCCAGTTTTGCTCCGCCCGCAGGGTGTAGTGAGGCACGGAGAGAGATGCCGGTTTGTCTACCGTTGCGCACCCGGCTAACAACCAGAGGCAAACGAGAATGCCCACGCCGCGACTTTTTGGTAAGCAAATCACGGCAGGGTTTTAGCAGAATCGGACCGCCTGACAAGGGTTCCGTTGAGCGTATTGCCTCTTGAATGTGTTTTTCGAACGGATAGCTTTGGCGAACCAATTCTGTTTATGAACGTGCCTGCCCGATTGAAACCGAAACACATTTATTTGATCGCCAATGGCGATCTCCGTCTTTCCGCCAACCAAAAATGCTGGCCGGAACAGGCCAAAATGGAAGTCAAACTGGCCGGAGCATTGAAAGCCGAGGGCTGGTCAATCGTTCGCGGCCATCCGTACGACGAAAACAGACAACACGGATTTATTGATTCACAGAAAATGGGCATTGAGGTTTTCCGCCAGCTCGACCTGGACGCGCCTTTGATTGTCGCAGAGGCGGTCTGGCAATACAGCCAGCATGTCCTTCCGGGTCTGTTCAGTCATCGCGGCCCGGTTCTCACCGTCGCCAATTGGAGCGGCACCTGGCCCGGATTGGTGGGCATGCTGAACCTGAACGGGTCGTTGACCAAAATGGGCGTTCGCTACAGCACGCTCTGGAGTGAAAATTTCACCGACAACTTCTTCAAAAACGCATTGCGCCAGTGGTTGACCCAAGGGGTCATCTCGCACGACCAAAGCCACGTGAAAGATCTCGCCCTGTTGAAACTGCCGCTT
>JBDTOW010000852.1:0-2794 GCA_039933075.1 Verrucomicrobiota bacterium
CCCGGCCCGTGGGCGCCCTCGCTGGAAAAACGCATCATCGCGAAGGTGCATGCATTGAATGAGAAACTTCGACATCGGGATCGATGATCTTAACCAGCCGCGAGTATCGATTTCGGACGAGTACCATGACAATAAAGTTCTCCAACATGATGGGCAACGTTGGTGAAAGCCGCGCAACTGAAGCTGAGCAAGGTAGGGCGCGCCACGCCGTGCGCGCCGCTGGCCCAGCGAGGTACTCGAAAGGCGCGCACGGAGTGACCCGCCCTACCTACACTTCTACGATGTATCGAAACTTCTTTGTCGACTTTTTAGCGGGAAACCGTATCGAATGATCACCCCGGAAAGAGACTCCACGCTTGCGGGCAACGTGACCCCTAAAATTGTTGCCGCCCCGGGACGCGAGCCTCTGATCGAAATTCGCGACTTCAATGTCCATTTCGATTTGGGCGGCGGGACGGCGTTCGACAAATGGACGGACGGTTCCCCGGTCAAACGTGTCGTTAAAGCTGTGGACGGCGTCTCGTTTGACATTTTTCCCGGCGAGACGCTCGGGCTGGTCGGCGAATCCGGCTGCGGCAAATCGACGCTTGGTCGAGCCATGCTGCGGCTCATCGAGCCAACGAGTGGACAGGCGCGTTTTCGCGGGAAAGACCTCGCGCATCTTTCACCGACGGAACTGCGCAAGCAGAGGCGCTTTCTTCAGATCATCTTCCAGGACCCTTACGCCTCCTTGAATCCGCGCATGACGGTCGGACAGATTATCGGCGAGCCGATCGATACCTTCGCCCTCGCGCGCGGTCGTGAATGCGACGCGCGAATTCGCGAGTTGATGGAAACTGTGGGCCTGAGCGCGCGCTTCATCAACCGCTATCCGCACGAGTTTTCCGGCGGCCAGCGCCAGCGCATCGGGATTGCCCGTGCGCTCGCCCCCAATCCGGACTTTATCGTCGCCGACGAACCCATCTCAGCGCTCGACGTCTCGATTCAGGCGCAGATTATGAACCTGCTGAAACGTTTGCAGCGCGAGCGCAACCTCACCTACCTCTTCATCTCACACGATCTGCGCGCGGTCCGCCACGTCTCTGACCGCGTCGCCGTGATGTATCTCGGTCAACTGGTCGAGATTGCCGAGGCCAAGGTAGTTTATGACGATCCGCTCATGCCTTACACAAAGGCGCTCATTTCCGCCGTCCCCGTTCCGGACCCGGAGATTGAATCGTCGCGCCAGCGCCTCGTCTTGGCCGGCGATGTGCCTTCCTCGATCAATCCTCCGAGCGGCTGTCGTTTTCATACGCGTTGCCCCTGGGCGATTGAATCCTGCAAGCAGATCGTTCCGCCGCTTGTGGAGATCAAGCCGAACCATTTCGCCGCATGCACCCGCATCAGCCCGGATCAGCCCGACATCGAACGGGTGGCGCCGGGCGACGCGCCTGGCCTGAAGAATCCCGGCCGCATCATCGCGCAATTGAAAGTGTAACTTGATTGAGCAATTCTGAGTCTAATGAGTCAATTATGCTGACTCGCAGATGATGACCGTGAAACAGAGGTCGTGGTCCCCACAATTGAAGTGGCTTCTCGCCTTTCATCTGGCGTTCTGGAGCGTTGTCGCCGTTAAAGCCGACGTGCTCACCCGACTCGGTGCGATTAAGAAGCCTTCCCCGGGCGACGAGATTTTTACGAATCTCAATGTGCTGCGGATCCAAATTGAAATCCCCAGCGCCGGAATATCTCTCTTGCGAAGGTACCATTGGGGCGGCGCCGCGGGTCGTCCGACCGCGCGAGTCACGGTCCGGGAAGGAGACACCGTTTACACCAACGTGGCGCTGCATCTGAAAGGTGCGGCCGGCAGTTTTCGACCCGTCGACTGGAATCCCGCGATGACGTTAAACTTCGAAAAATTTGCCGCCGGCCAGCATTTCCATGGGCTGAAGAAGATTTCGCTGAATAATTCGGTGCAGGATCCGAGCTTTCTTACGGAGAAAATATGTCGCGAGCTGTTCGAAGCGGCCGGGGTTCCCGTGCCGCGCGTTGCTCATGCGCAAGTGGGCTTGAACGGACGGGACCTTGGGTTGTACGTGCTGGTCGAGGGTTTTAATAAACAGTTTCTCAAGCGCTATTTCAAGAACACGTCGGGAAACCTTTACGACGGCGGGTTCGTCAAAGAAATCACCGAGGATCTGGCTGTCAACTCGGGTGATCACCCCAAGGACCGCTCGCGGCTGGATGCGCTGGCGGAAGCGGCTTCGGAGCCGAATCTCACCCGGCGATTGGCGCGTCTCGAGAAGGTTCTCGACATGGACCGATTCCTTTCGCTAATCGCGATGGAGGTGATGCAGTGCCACTGGGACGGATACGCGATGAACAAAAATAACTATCGCGTTTATCACGATTTGGATTCGAACCGCATGGTGTTCTTCCCGCACGGTCTGGACCAGATGTTTGGAGTGGAACGGGCAGGGCCGAACACACCTTTGATCCCCCGTATGGAAGGTCTGGTCGCCCGATCTGTCCTTCAGACGCCCATCGGCCGGGCTCGCTATCTTGAACGCGTCTCGCAGCTCTTCACCAACGTTTTCAGGGTTGAGCTAATTACCAATCGCGTCTACGAGATTGCGGCGAAGATCGGGCCGGTCGTTGCCGAGCGGAACCCACAGGGAGCAGTCAACTTCGCGATGGAAGTGAGTCATCTTTGCCGGCGGATCGCGCAACGCGCCCAAAGTATCGAGCAACAGCTCGGGTATCCTACCAGGACTATCAAATTCGGTGAGTCGGGTATTGTGCGGCCTTCGGGTTG
>JBDTOW010000853.1:0-2791 GCA_039933075.1 Verrucomicrobiota bacterium
GAGGCGGTGGGCGACGACATTGACATCATGGTGGACTGTCACGCGCGGCCGTCGCCGGCGATGGGGTTGAAGTTCGGCAAAGCGCTTGATCCTTACGGGCTCTATTTCTTCGAGGAACCTTGCTGGCCCGAATGCGTTGAAGGTCTCGCGAAAATCAACGCCGCGCTCACCACGCCCGTCGCGACCGGCGAGCGCGTGACGAATCTTGAAGCTTTTCGCGAATTGTTCGCCGCGCGCGCGTGCGAAATCTGCCAGCTCGACCTCACGCATTGCGGCGGATTTACCGCCGCGCGCCGAATTGCGGCACTGGCGGACGCGCACCGAATCGCGCTCGCGCCGCACAATCCTCAAGGGCCGGTGAGCACGGCCGCATCGCTGGAGTTCGGTTTCTCGCAGCCGGGCTACATCATCTGCGAGACGGTGCACAACGACGTGCCTTGGCGGCAGGACGTGGTCGAGGAAGGCTTCACCATTGATCCAAAGGGCCGCATAGTACAGCCAAACACACGTCCCGGCCTCGGCATCAGCATTAATGAGAAGGCAGTGAGGAAGCATCCTTTCCAACCGGAAATGATGCAACGCGTCTTCTACAAAGATGGCAGCGTGGGTGACTGGTGAAATGACTGTCATCCAAATGCCGGAACGGCTTTTTGTTTACTAATAAAGTTCGGCCAATAAGATAGTTTTATGATTGGCAACCTGCTTCAGCCCGAACTCGCTGAGCTGATTCGCCAACGGAATTTTAATCAACTTCGGGAAATCCTTTGCCAATTCCCCGCACCGGAAATTGCCGAAATCCTCGCGGACCTGAAGGCTGACGACAAGGCGGTCCTTTTGCGAATCCTCCCTCACGCGCTGGCCGCCGAGGTGTTTGAGTATTTGAGCCTCGATGACCAGGAAAGGCTCTTGCACGCCCTCGGGAATGAGCAAGTCGCACAAATCCTGAACGAGCTTCCCCCGGATGATCGCACCGCGCTCCTCGAAGAGTTGCCCGCCGCAGCCACGCAGAAAATGCTGAACCTGCTGTCGCCGGGTGAACGCAAGATCGCCTCCGACCTGCTCGGCTATCCCAAGGATTCCATTGGCCGGCGAATGACGCCGGAGTACGTCGCCATCCAAAAACATTGGACTGTCGCCGAGGTGCTCGCTTATTTGCGGAGAGTAGGTCGTGAGCGCGAGACGCTGAACCAGCTCTACGTGGTGGACGGGAAGGGAAAGCTAGTCGCCTGGGTTCGCTTGCGCGAACTGGTGGTGGCCGAACTCGACACTCCCGTTGTCGCCCTGTTGGAGGACCAATTATTCACGCTTCGCGCGACCGATGACCAGGAAACCGCTTTCGGCGCCTTCAAAAAATACGACGTGACCATGCTGCCGGTCGTCGATTCGCGAGGCGTGTTGGTCGGGGTCGTCACCGTCGACGATGTGTTGGACGTGGTTGAAAAGGAAACGACCGAAGACATCCAAAAGATGGGCGGTATGGAAGCTCTGGATGCGCCCTATTTGAAAATCGGTTTGCTTTCGATGATCAAGAAGCGCGCCGGGTGGCTCTCAATTTTGTTCGTCAGTGAAATGTTCACCGCCTCGGCCATGGGCTATTTCGAAGGCGAGATTTCCAAAGCCGCGGTGCTGGCGCTTTTTCTTCCCCTGATTCTCTCCAGTGGCGGAAACTCGGGGTCGCAGGCGACGTCGCTGATCATCCGCGCCATGGCGGTGCGGGACGTCGCGCTGCGGGATTGGTGGCGAGTTCTGCGCCGCGAACTGATGGCGGGCCTCACGCTCGGGGTTGTGCTTGCTTCGATCGTTCTGGTCCGCATTTTCCTCTGGCCGCACAAGGAGAAACTTTATACCAGTCACTACGCCCTCGTCGCCTTCACGGTTTCGATCAGTTTGGTAGGCGTCGTGCTTTGGGGCAGCGTGGTGGGCTCAATGTTGCCCTTCATTTTGCGGCGATTGGGTTTCGATCCGGCGGCTTCTTCCGCGCCATTCGTGGCGACACTCGTCGATGTTACCGGCATTGTCATCTACTTCAACGTGGCGTCCCAGATTTTGCACCACACCTTGCTCAAATGACGGCAGGGTGCAAATCAGACTTTGGAATCTGCCAATCCCAAAGGGATTGCGGCTCGAAGCCCAAGTTTGGGAGGGACGAGCTCCCTTGGGTAAGAGGCGCGAAAAGCAACAACCCAACGGGGTTGCGACAGGCTGTGCCGATTCATCAAGGTCGAAACCCCGTCGGGGTTTTCTCTTTCTGATCCGTTGCCCCAGGGTATCTCGCAACTCGCAACCCTGGGCTTTGTTGCGGAATCCCGTTGGGATTCAGGGAGAAGATACTCTACACAAATCTGATTCGTACCGGTGAAGGCATTTCGTTTCCTTGACGCACGAGGTTGTTAATCCTAACTTGCAAACTGTTAAGGGGAGCCGACCCGTCTCGCGGACGCGGGACAAAGGCTGAGAGTTCTGCGCGGGAGCGCGGAAGACCCGTTGAACCTGCTCCAGGTAATGCTGGCGAAGGGATCCGTATAAAGTCCTGCCCGCCTTCTGGAGATCGAATCGCAGTCAGTTGACGACGGTGACACATTAGAGCTGTCTGAAAATTCAAAGGAGTCCTTTCAATTTTCAGACAGGCTGCTGAGACTTTGAACCTTGAACTTGGAACCAACCCTATGATCGCCACGAAAGATTCGTTCGAACCGCATAGCAGCGACGCGCTGCCCAACTCGACGCGCGTTTATATCGCCGGCAAAATTCATCCCGATATCCGCGTGCCGTTCCGCCAAATCCAGCTCAG
>JBDTOW010000854.1:0-2789 GCA_039933075.1 Verrucomicrobiota bacterium
CAAAGACGGCCCGGCATTCGTCGCGGGTGACGCGGATAAGAGCGAGATGTACCGGCGGATCACTCTGCCCAAGGGCAATGACGATATCATGCCTAACGAAGGCGATCCGCTGACGAAGGCACAAACCGATCTGATTCGCGATTGGATCAATCAGGGCGCAACGTGGCCAGACGGAGTTATCATTCAAGTCGCCACCACTGCTTCCCCTTCCAGCGCTCCGGCTCTTCCGGCGGTAAAGCTTGTCGAGATTAAGTCGAGCCCGGCCGAGTTGGCGGCGATTGCGAAACTTGAAACACTTGGCGTCTCGGCCAGGCCCATTGCCATGAATGTTAATTGGAAGGAAATAAACCTGAGGATGCAAGGCAGCAGCGCCACGGATGCAATGCTCGTCAATTTGAAAGACATCGCGACCCTCGTGGATCTCAATCTGGCCGGCACCAAGATCACCGACGCGGGCCTGGCAAATCTCGCGAAGCTAAGCAATCTCACCGAACTGCATCTCGAACAAACCGCGGTTACGGATGCCGGGCTGAATCACTTGAAGGGACTGACTAATCTCAATTACCTGAACCTTTACGGAACGGCCGTGAGCGATGCGGGATTGGAACAACTCAAAGGATTGACAAATCTTCGAAAACTCTACCTGTGGCAAACCAAAGCGACCAGCAACGGCGTCGCGAATCTCCAGAAAACACTGCCGAATCTCGACATTAACACCGGCTGGGACTTGAGCACGTTGGCGAAAATACCGGAAAAGGAAGTTGAAAAGAAAGCAGAAGAAAAGAAGTAAGTTGGGTGAGCCGGCTGCACGGTTCACTTTCCAGAAAACGGAGGTGCGGTTTACCGCGCCAGGAAATTGTCAGGGCTACCAGCCTGGCGTATTTGGCGGCACGTCAGCTCTGCTTGATGTCGTAGCAGAATATCAAATCCTGATCGCGCAAGTACAGTTTACCATTGGAGATGACGGGATGCGTCCAGATCCTGCCCTGGGGATTGCGGATGCTGGTCTGAGGGTCCAACGTGAGGCGCCCGTGCTCTTTCCAACCTTTGGGTGACGCTTCGATCAGAACGACAGTGCCGCTTTTCTCTTCCAGGCAATACAACAAACCGTCCGCGCTCGTGACGGCGCCTTTGCCCAGCGCTTTTTTCTCGCTCCAAACCTTCTCTCCGGTCATGAAATTCTGGCATAGCCAACCGCCGCCGTCGTCGTATCCATAAATGTAATCGCCAATGCGCACGACTCCGCCGTGATGATTCTTCATCAGCTTGTTGTCATAGATATCCGACACCTGATGTTCCGCGCCCAGTTTGATCAGCTTGCACCCGGCACCGTACCCGGACGTGACGTAAACGTAACCGTTGTGAAAGATTGGCGTCGGAATCACTGCGGTCTGTCCTGTCCACGGAGATTTCCACAACAGTTTGCCGTCCTTCGCGGAAATCCCGACCAGATTGCGCTCGGTCAGTTGGATGTACTGCCTGGTCCCGTTGTGATCGGCGGCGATGATGGAGGAATAATGAGCGGGATCGGTAAATTCTTTCGACTGCCAAATGATTTTGCCGGTCATTTTGTCGAGCGCTGCGAGGGCGCCTTGAGCTCCGCCCGGAGTACAGACTACTCGGTTGTCGTCGACCAGGACCGACTCGGTGTAGCCCCATCCGGGAGTCTGGCCACCGAGCTCCTTCATGGTCTGTTGCCAAAGCACCTTGCCGTCGGCCACTCGAGCGCAAATCAAGTTTCCCCGTCCGCTGAAAGCGTATACCCGGTCGCCATCGACGGCCGGCGTTCCGCGCGGTCCATCGCCCCAGCCATTTTTTAAGACCGATCCGGCTTTCGCCGTCCAAAGTTCGTTCCCCGTGTTGGCATCAAGAGCAAGCAGGCATTCGGTCTGGTCGCGCGTGCCCACGGTAAAGAGCTTGGTATCCGCAATCGCTGGCCCCGAGTAGCCATTACCCGCATTTTTATACAACCAAAGTCGCTTTGGTCCGCCCGCGGGCCAGGATTTCAGCAGATCCACTTCCTTCGAAACGTCCGAGCGATCCGGCCCGCGCCATTGGGGCCAGTCAAAGCCATAGCTCAAATCTGGACCGCCGACGAAAAGCAGGACGGTAAGTACCGTCAAAGGGTTTGGAATAAATCGTTTCATAATTACCGTACGTTGCAGTTCATATTGTGCTGTCTTGGACGGGGAACCGGCCATGGTTATTGAAAATATTATTTCTTTTTCAACGCCGGTCAGTTGCCGACCAGGTAAATACCAAACCAGCGCTTGCTGCCTTTGGCGCCACCGACCACTTCAAATGTCGCTGGCTTGCCCGGTTCGAGGACCGTACCTTTGACCTCGATCGTCAGAATCCCGTTGCTGTCTTCGCTGTTATTCTGCATCGCGATGTAACTCATCCGCACGGCGGCGTCGGCGCTCTGCCAAACCTGATCATTCAGTGCCACTTCAAAATCGAGCACCGGGTTTCCGTTCAGTTTGAGATGAAATCTTCCACCCAGTTGCGAGCTGAAGCCCATGGCCGCGGGAAGTCGAAATGCTTGCACAGCGTCAGGACGAAGGCTACTGGGGACCTGGACCGTTTGCCAGATCAGCCTGGATTGGCCGTCGGTTTGGCGGCAGTGCGGCATGGGGAACGTGCCCACCCAGCTTGGGTAATACAATTTCTCGGAACTGAACAAAACTTTGGCCAAGCCGTTGACACCATCGGCCAGAAATTTTGCGCGCGCTTGGGCGATTTCTTCAGCGGTGCCGCTGCCGAATTGGGCCGGCGCGGCCTTGATATAG
>JBDTOW010000855.1:0-2788 GCA_039933075.1 Verrucomicrobiota bacterium
GGCGGACACCGCGGAACAACGTCTGCCGCTGGCAACGCAGAGAAAGCTCTCGACGACTTGCAAGGCGCCGTTCATCACGGCGAAGAAGCGCTGAAAGCCGTAGCCACAGGCGCGGCCAACAAAGTGGACGAGGCGCGCGACCGGCTGGCCTCGGCCCTCGAAGCGGCGAAAGCTACCTACGCCAAGCTGGAAGATAAGGATGTCGCGAGCGCCAAAGCGACGGACAAACTGGTGCGCGAGCATCCATATCCTTCCCTCGGCGTCGCCTTTGGCATTGGATTGCTCGTGGGAGTGCTCATTAACCGGAAGTAAAACGAATAATACCAATAGACACATATTCTAACCCTTGTCATCAAAAGCATGAAAACCCAGGAACGCCGCTATCCCCTCCCCGACACCGCCCTCGCGACTCTTGAGCAAGCGGAGCAAACTCTCATTCCCGCTTCACGAAAGGTTGCCTGCGCAACAACCAGATTCATTCGGGAAAACCCCCGGACGTCGATCGGCATCGCGGCATTGGCAGCGATCGCGTTGCTCCTCTTCTTGCCCCACTCTCGAGATTGATCGACGTTCGCGAATGCAAGCCGATCCGTTAGAAAAGCTTTGCTCGGAAAGCAGTGTCTGGGTTGATCCTGATCCGGCTGAAGCAAAGCCGGCCATCTCTCACTTGGGCGAATTTCTCGACCAAACCTGTTCAATAGGGTAAAACTTAAAAAATAAAAGGCATTCGACGCAACGTTCGATTTGCCATAATCAACACAAATTATGAGAAACAGCACGAAGGACAAAATGCAAGGTGCAGCGCGAGAAATGAAAGGCAAAGTGAAAGAGGCGGCAGGAGTTGTGACCGACAATCCCCGCCTGAAAAGCGAAGGGCGCACAGAGAAAATCGCAGGCAAAGTGCAGAAGAAGATCGGACAGATTAAGAGAGTCTTGGAAGATTAGCAGCAATACCGGGCCACGCCGGCCACGCAAGAAAGTTTGATTCTCGCAACTGAATGGGCGTCCCCAGGACGTTTTTGCGATGGACGTGGCGTGGCCGGTGACGGAAATCGGGCATGGAACATTCCGCCGCGGAATAATGCGGGGGTTCCATCGGGCGAGATTACGCCTCTTTCGGCGCTCGCTGCGTTGTTCCAAGGCCACGAAAAGAGGAGTGATCCTGTCCGCTGGGCTTTGTCGCCCAATGCAAGCTGGCTATTGGTTCAGGTCAGCTCACCATCGAACACAACCTATGTTGCTTCGACGCTCGACGGCTCACGAAGCCTGACTCGTTCGAGCCCCGGCGGCTCGAACCAGTTCATGTGGATGGCAAATGGGCAGGGCTGGTTTGAAGTCGTGGAACAGAGAACAAACTGGGTGGTGCGGCTTCATCGTCTCGATTCTTCAGAATTCAAAGAGGTTTCGGTCGAGTTACCGGCGGACTCGACACGATACTGGCGCAAAGTTGTTGCTGCGAATGGCTCTCTGTTGGCGTTCGAAACCCACTCGGGAGGTACCTCGCGGAGCGTTGATTTGGTGCAAATCGATCTGAGCTTCGATCCGGCCCGGTTGGTCAGGGATTCGGTGGCCCTTCCTCGACCGGCAAGTGTGTCGGCTTTGTTTGTTTCGCCCGATGGCGAGAGACTCGCCTGGCATCTTGTGTTCAAGCACAGTCGGCTGTCAGGGCCCCGGTTTTCGCGGCAATTTCCCTTTGTGGATTTTGAGAAGGTTTACAACAGTGGGTTATGGGTGAGTAAAATTGACGGCAGCCAGATGAGGGAAGTTGGCCCGGTGAAACCCCATCGGGGAATATCCGCTGCTGGTTGGACGCCGGATGGTCAACATCTCGGCTTTGTTTATCTGAATCTGGCCGAGGAACCGATCCAGACCCTTTGGACGGTGTCCGTCGAGTAATCAGTAATTTCGGATTGTGATTCTGGCCGAGACCACCTCACTATTTGTCATGCATCGACTGGTTAGTCTTTTGATTTTGACGTCGCTGATCCTTAACTGTGCCGTTGGTGCGGACCGCGGCGAAGGCGCAGTCAGCGATTTGCTGAAGCAAGCGCGCGCGGCTTCCCGAAATGGGAAAAATGAGGAGGCGATTGTTTTCGCGACCAAAGCCATCGAGGCCGATCCCAAAAACAGCAACAGCTACTATATTCGAGGACAGTTCTACGAAACGACCCGCCAGCACGCAAAAGCGATTGCCGATTACGATCAGGTTTTGCAGTTTGATCCGCGCGCCCCGGAAGGTTATCAGCATCGCGGATGCGAACATTTCAAACTCGGTCACATCGCTGACTCCATCGCCGACTTCGACAAGTTTATTGAATTGATTCCCCGTCAGGCACCCTATCACTGGCAACGCGGCATTTCGCTCTATTACGCCGGGCGCTATGATGATGGCCGCAAGCAATTTGAATTGCACCAGACGGTCAATCCCAACGACGTCGAAAACGCGGTGTGGCATTTCCTGTGCGTCGCTCGGAGTACGGGCGTCGAAAAAGCTCGCTCTTCGCTCATCCCGATTAAAGGCGACGCACGGGTGCCAATGGCGGAAATCCACGCGCTATTTAGCGGTAAGTCTAAACCGGAGGATGTGGTTGCCGCAGCCAAAGCGGGCGAATCGCCCTCGGCCGCACTGAACAATCGACTCTTTTATGCCCATCTCTACCTCGGCTTATATTATGAGGTGATCGGAGATGAAAGCCGGGAGCGGGAATACATCTTCAAAGCGGCCGAGCGATCGCAGGAAAATGATTATATGGGCGATGTCGCGCGTGTTCATGCGGATCTGCTTCGA
>JBDTOW010000856.1:0-2788 GCA_039933075.1 Verrucomicrobiota bacterium
CCGATGTGATTTCCTTTGGAGCCGCGCCGGCCTTTTTGGTGCATCGCATCGTTCTCAAAGATGTCTTTATCAACCATCCGGAAATCGGCTGGTTGATCGCGTCGATTTACCTGATCTGCGGCGCGCTCCGCCTGGCGCGGTTCAACTGCCTCGCGACTCAGCCGGGCTACGGCGGCAGCAATGAATTTTTGGGTTTCCCGATTCCGGCCGCGGCGGGACTCGTGGCCTCCCTGACCTTGTTCCTTCTCTGGTGGGATGAGAAGGAATTCGCCACCGGACGCTGGCGTTATTTGCTGCCCGGGCTCCTGGTGTTCCTCTCGATCATGATGGTCAGCGAGGTTCGTTACCCGGCTTTCAAATCGATTAACTGGCGAACCAAACGAACGTTCACGAAGATGGTTGTCAGTATTCTGCTGATCGGGTCGCTGGTGATTCTCAGAAATAAAATCTTGCCCATTGTTCTTCCTTTGCTGTTCACGGCCTACCTGCTTTACGGGTTCATCCGGCCGAAAATCTCCCGCAAGATCCGTCACGAGATCGAGGACGAGGATGAAGAGGAAATCGCCGAGGACTAGTTTTTTTGTGGTCCGACTCTCCATTTAGAGCATGATTGAATTGGGGTCGCTATTTATCGCGTGGCTCGTGGGCGCCCTGAGCGGCTTCTTCGTCTCGATTCCCGTCGGGCCAATCAACATCGCCATCGTGAATGAAGGCGCCCGAAAGGGATTCTGGTGGGGCTTTTGGATTGGCATGGGCGCGGTGGTAATGGAGGTGGTTTATTGCGCTGTGGCTTTCGCGGGGTTCTCCGGTTTGTTCGCGTCGGAAATGTTGCGAGCAATCATGGAACTGACCAGTTTTCTGCTGATGCTTTTGCTCGGCTTGAAGTACCTATTTGCCAAATCTGTGCCGGCGACGACGAAAAGCGTCGAAATCGTCGAACACCGCCTGCATCCTCACACGGCATTTACGACAGGGTTTGTCCGCGTATTGGGAAATCCCGGGGTCTTGCTTTTTTGGATCACCCTTTCGGCGACTTTCATCGCCCACGAATGGATGGACGATAATTGGATAAGCAAGCTCGCCTGTGTGACGGGCGTCGGGATGGGCGCGCTGGGTTGGTTTGTTCTCTTAAGCTACGGAGTGTCGCTGGGTACCGGAAAGTTCTCCACCCAAACGCTGCTGCGGATGTCGCATGTTTCCGCTGCGTGCATGCTCATCGCCGCGCTGTTCGTCGGTGGACGCCTGGTGATGCAGCTCTCGAAAAGCCCGGAACTTAAATCGCGGGTAAAGAAATTGGAAAAGCAAATGCAGGAGCCTTTCCGGCGTTAAGAGCCTGTCTGAAAAGTTCCCGGCCGGCGCTCAGGAAGGTTTGGAGTTCCGCGTTCACGCGGTCCAGCGGTCGCACGCTCTGCAAGCCGCGTAAACGCGGAACTCCAAACCGGAGTTTTCCAGTGTAACAATTTTTTCGGAACAAATGGTTTCGAGCCGTCGTTCTATCGAGCGACCGCGAACCGCCTGAGGTACTTCACTGCTACGACGAGGTCTTTCGGCCATGGCGCCGTGATGGTGAGCGCGGATTTGCTAACGGGGTGGATGATGCGGAGACTCTCGGCGTGGAGCGCTACGCGGTCCAGGAGCGGGCGCTCGGTCCGATTCGGTTTTAAGCGGTAGTTCGGCTTTAATGTCGAAAGCAGCAGGCTTCCACCACCGTAAAGCGAATCTCCAACAACCGGGTGGCCCGCGTGTTGCAGGTGTACGCGAATCTGATGCGTCCGGCTCGTGAGTGGCCGACATTTCAATAGTGTATATGCAGCAAACTTTTCCAGGATTTCGAAGCTGGTGCTTGCTCTTTTGCCCTGCTTCTCATCCACGCGAATCATTCTTGGCTCGACTGGATCACGCGCAAGTTTGGCGTTCACCTGAAATGCATGCTCGGTTGGGTTTCGGTGGGCCAGCGCCACGTACGTCTGGGTCGGCGCATCGATTCCAAACTGGTCCGCCAGGGCGATCAGGGTCGCTTTGTCTTTAGCGAGCAAGATCACGCCGGTAAGCTCGGAGTCCAGGCGATGCGCGTTGGCGAGATATTTGATTTGTCGCGAGGCGCTCCACGGCGCGCCACGGCCGATATCGCGATGAAGCAGCTTCATCAAACTAGGACCCTGCAGATTATAACGATCGGGCGAAACAGGCAATTGGCTCGGCTTGTCCAATGCCAGCAGACGATCGTCTTCGTAGAGAATTGGAATCTCCCAGAATTGTTTTGTCGCCGGTGAAGAAAGTTTGATCAGGCCGGTAATCAATTAGCTTCTTTGCTCTTTGCCATTTTTACTTTCGCCTTCTCCATTTCCTTATTGAACCATTCTTCGATGGCGAGGCGGCGGCGATCCCGACCCATTTCGGCCATCTGCGAGGCCAGTTCGGTTTGGAGTTGGTTTTCCGGCACGGGCAGGCGCGCGACCACGTAAAGAATGAAGCCACCTTGTCGCGACGGCACAAACGAGCTCGCTTTTCCCGGGGCAAGATTGAAGGCGGCACTCTTGAGTTCCTGCAGGCTGACGGTGCCTTCGATTTCCGGGAGAACGCGGGTCTTCGACGAGAAAGGCGGAGCTTTTAGCGGCGTGATATTTGCCTCCTGGCAAACGGTATCGAACGATTTGCCCTGGGCGAGCCCGTTGGTAAGCGTGTTGTAGAAGTTTAATCCAGCCTGCCGAGCCAGCTCGCGCGCCTGGGTATTGCGGTAGTCGGCTGTGGCCATTTGGCGCCTTGATTAGTTGGTGACCATACATCG
>JBDTOW010000857.1:0-2782 GCA_039933075.1 Verrucomicrobiota bacterium
TGCGTCTGGCCTGCAACGACACCGCGGTGCCGAGGAGCGCTGCGATGTGAACAGGGCCAGCCGCAATCGCCGTCACCCCGCTCTGCGCCGTGACGGGCACTGTCGCCTGGCCGTTGCCGTGGGCTCCCCACGCCACTACCGAACCGTCGTTCTTCAAGGCGACAGTGTGAGCAAATCCCGCCGCAATCGCCCTCACCCCGCTCTTCGCCGCGACCGGCACCGTCGCCTGGCCGTAGGAGTTGTCTCCCCACGCCACCACCGCGTCGGCAATTGCCGCATGAGTCGCGCTGGTTCCAGCGCAGGCGCCAAGGATGAGGAGTAACGTGAGGAAGTGTTTCTGGTTTTTCATAATTTTTATTCGTCGAGATGTTCTCGAAGTTTGCGACAGGCACGCGCTGACGATTGCAGCGCACGAAAAATTGCATTCGGTCATTTTAAGCGTGTGTGCTCATGGCTCGCGGACGCGGAAGAAGTGGGCCCCCGGGGTGAGGGGCACGACGAATTGAAATAGAGAACCGTCGCCGGTGAAGTTCCTGTAAGGCACCCAGTCGGCTGTGGCGAGGTTCGTGTTTTCCTGAAGGGTGTAGCTTTGGCCGGCTAAGGTCTGAAAGCTGAAGGTGAAGTGGCCATTGGAGATCAACGGGGACGAGAGAACGGGAGGCGTTGCGCCTACGCGAAGCATATCGCCATGAAGCTGCACGAGGCCCTGGCACGGGACATGGTCAAAAAGTTGTAAAAGTGCCGCCTAACAGCACCTTGCCGTCTGGCTCGAGCACTAGCGAGGAGACGCAGCAATCGGCGCCTGTTGCTGTGTCCGCACCCGGATCGAAGCTTTTATCCAGCGTTCCGTCGGGATTGAGTCGAGCTATACCAGGACGGTCAATCGAATTATTGCCCGAGCTGAGATAAATTCCGGCCACCAAAATCCTCCCGTCCGCTTGAATCGCGACGGACAATGGATTCGAATAATACGTCTGCTCAGACAATTGCAAATGCGGGGAGAAGCTCTTGTCCACAGAACCATCCGCGTTGAGTCGGGTAACGCTGGGTCGCGGCTCGCCATTAAATCTATCGAAGGCTCCCGCCACCAAAATCTTTCCGTCGGTTTGCATCGCCAGTGAAGTGATCCGAGGCAAAAGCGAAGGTGTCCTATAGATGGCTGCCCCCAAGCCTGGATCAAACGTGCCATCGAGCGAGCTATCCGGGTTGAGCCGTGCCAGGGTCCGGACTTTTCCCTCGACTTCCGCGAAGCTGCCGCCCAGAAGAACTTTGCCATCCGCTTGTAGCAGGAGGACTGTGACGTTTATGCCCCCAGCGGCAAGACTGGACTCAACGTTGAAATCAGGATCCAGTTCGCCGGCGGCATTCAAGCGTGCGATACCCCTCCGGCTGAAGCCATTGACGGTCGAGAAATCGCCGCCAATCAGTATTTTGCCGTTGGGCTGGATCGCCAGGGCACGCACGGCACCGCCGCTGACGCCAGTGCCCGGATTAAAGCTCTCATCAAGCGTCCCGTCCGTATTCACCCGGGCGATACCATTGGGTGATTCGACGTCAACGGACGATTGGATAAGAGGCGATGCGATCTCGCTGTCAAAGCCTTGGAAAGGGTTCCGGAAGGCGCCTCCAATTACGATCTTGTCGTCGGTTTGCTGGGCGATGGCCAGGACGGGTGAATCCTGAGCGCCCAAATACGTGTAGGGCGTAACGCGCAGCTCAAAAGCGTTGTCGATAGTGCCATCGGTGTTGAGTCTAAGGACGCTGGTTCTAAAACCGCTAATAGGATGGGTGAATAAGCCGCTCACAAGAACCTTGCCGTCTCGCTGGACTGCCGTCCGAGCGGCGCCGCCCAGGAACGGGATTTGCGGATGGAAACGAAAATCAACACTCCCGGGGCGCTCGGCATCGTGAATCGTGACGGCCTCCGTGCTGGGCCCGGCATTGAGGACGACACCGTCCGATGGATGGCTCAGCACCACTTGGAATTGCTTATCGGGACTAACGGATAAATGGTCATAAATCGGAATGATGATGGTCTTGGAGGTTTCCAACGGTGCGAATTGAAGCGTTCCGGATTGAGCAGCGAAGTCGGCGCCCGCCTGGGCAGTGCCGTTGGCGGTCGTGTAGTCCACCGTAAAAGCGCCCTGGCTATTGCCGAGCCGCTGGACGGTTATGGTCGCGTTCTGGCCGTCTTCACCCACCTGGCAGTCAGTGGCCGCATAGGCGACACCACTATGGGTATCATGATTGGCAAAGAGCCGCGCCAGGCCGTCCCGGCTGACCCCATTGACGGAGCGAAAACTTCCGCCGATGAGCACATTGCCGTTGGCTTCAATGGCCAACACTCCGATGCTATCATCGGCGATCGCAGCCGGCTGGGAACTGGAATCGAGTGAACCGTCCGGATTAAGGCGCAGCAAGGCCTGAGAGCGCGTACTATAGTTGTTACAATACGGTTCGATAACGCCGCTGGCCCACACTTTGCCGTCGGCTTGAACCGCGAGGACTTCGTCAGCCCCGGAATCAACAAAACATCCCCCCCAATTGAAATGTATCCTCTGAGAACCGACAGTGGAATCCGCCGAGCCATCCTGGTTAAAACGGTCCCCACTGTTAACCAATAGTTTACCGTCAGGCAGGACCACAATTCTGGTGACGACCCCACCGTACGGAACGTACGGAACACAGCTGCCATCGGGTGACCCGTCCGGATTGAGCCGGAACAAGCCCTGGTCGCCTCCCGCAAGCACCTTGCCATCCGCTTGCAGGGCTAAGGCGAAAA
>JBDTOW010000858.1:0-2779 GCA_039933075.1 Verrucomicrobiota bacterium
CCGCAAGTCTTCGGAGGACGGGTCCTCGCTCCGTGTTTCGGGCGGCAGGATGCCGCCCGAACTGGCGGACAAGATGTCTGCCCCACATTTCAGACAGGAGGGATTATGATTAAGAGCAAGGTTAAAATTAAGACATTGCCTGACGATTTGCGCAAACGATTTTGCACGGTTGACACCCCTCCTGCCTTTGCTAAATTCCCGGCTCGTTTCGATGGACTTTACCTACGAAAATCACTAACGAACCCAATTTCCTGTCATGGGCACACGAAAGAAATACGTTTATTTGTTTGGAAACAAGAAGGCCGATGGCGACGGCTCGATGAAGGCCCTTCTGGGCGGCAAGGGAGCTAACCTGGCGGAAATGACCCGCATCGGTCTGCCGGTGCCTCCGGGCTTCACCATCACTACCGAAGTTTGCACATACTATTACGACAATAAGCGCGCTTATCCCAAAGAGCTCCAGGTGCAGATCGAGGCGGGCATTGCGAACATGGAGAAAGTCATGGGCACCCGGTTCGGGGACAAGAATGCGATGCCTCTGTTGGTGGCCGTCCGTTCCGGCGCGCGAGATTCCATGCCCGGCATGATGGACACGATCCTGAATCTTGGCCTCAACGATCAGACAGTGCTGGCACTGGCGAAGGCCACGAACAACGAGCGTTTCGCCTGGGACTGTTATCGCCGGTTTATCCAGATGTATGGCGACGTGGTGCTCGGCGTCCAGAAAAACCCGGGCGAAGACCACGAACCCTTCGAAACTGTCATTGGCGGTTTGAAAGACGAGCGTTACGGCAACCATGACATCGAGGACACCAGGCTGACTACCGAGGATCTCAAGGTGTTGGTGGCGCGCTTCAAACAGTTGGTGAAGGAACGCACGGGCAAGGAATTTCCCACCGATCCGTGGAACCAGCTCAAAGGGGCCATCGGCTCTGTTTTTGGTTCCTGGATGAACGATCGGGCGATCGTTTATCGCCGAAAATACAACATCCCGCGCGAATGGGGCACCGCGGTGAACGTGCAGGCAATGGTGTTCGGCAATACCGGCGAGAACTCAGGATCGGGCGTTGCGTTCACGCGGGACCCGGCGACCGGTGAAAAGGTTTTCTATGGCGAATTCCTAATGAACGCGCAGGGCGAAGATGTCGTCGCCGGCGTTCGAACGCCCGAGGCCGTTCAAAAACTTGCGAACCAACAGCCGGCTGCTCACGCCGAGCTCGACCGAATACGCAAAGTCCTCGAGTCGCGCTTCAAGGACATGCAGGACTTCGAGTTCACCATTCAGGATGGCAAGGTCTTCATGCTACAGACGCGCAATGGGAAGCGAACCGGCGTCGCTGCGGTTCGCATCGCCTGTGAGATGGTGAAGGAAAAACTCATCAGCTGGGAAACCGCCATCACCCGCGTGCCGGCTGACCAACTGGAACAGGTCCTCGCGCCCGTATTCGACCGCGCGGCGTTGAAAGCGACGCAGGTGATCGCGACCGGCCTGCCGGCGGGCCCCGGTGCAGCCTCCGGCAAAATCTATTTCAACGCCGAGCGCGCGGTCGAAGCCGCCGGTCAGGGCGAGAAAGTTTTGCTCGTTCGGATCGAGACTTCGCCCGAGGATTTGCGCGGCATGATCGCGGCCGAGGGCATTCTCACTGCTCGCGGCGGGGTCAGCTCACACGCCGCGCTCGTGGCCCGGCAGATGGGCAAGGTTTGCGTCTGCGGCGCCAGCGCCCTGGACGTCGATTACAAAGGCAAAACTTTGTCGGTGAGCGGGCTGAAATTCAACGAAGGGGATTACCTCTCGATTGACGGCACCAGCGGCAATGTGTACGCCGGGCAGGTCAAGACGGCACCGTCGGAAGTGATTCAGGTTCTCGTCAACAAGACGCTCAAGGCGAAAGAAAGCCAGACCTACCAAAAGTTCGCTCAGCTCATGAAGTGGTGTGCGCAGGCCACCCGCCTTCAGGTCCGCACCAATGCCGATACGCCCGAGCAGACCACTAATGCCATCGCTTTCGGCGCGACGGGCATTGGTCTTTGCCGCACCGAACACATGTTCTTCGAAGGTGATCGCATCGATGCCATTCGCGAAATGATTATCGCGGAGAAGATCGAAGATCGAAAAAAGGCGCTGGCGAAATTGCTTCCATATCAGCGCGAAGACTTTATTGGAATCTTCAAGGCGCTTGACGGTCTCCCGGCGACTATCCGTTTTCTGGATCCGCCACTGCACGAATTCCTGCCGCACGATCACGCCGCGCAGAATGCTTTGGCGAACAAGCTCGACGTCAGTGTCGATCAGATCTCCAAGCGCGTGCATGAACTCCACGAGTTCAACCCGATGCTGGGTCATCGCGGCTGCCGCCTGGGCGTCGTCTATCCCGAAATCTCCGAGATGCAGGCCCGCGCCATCTTCGAAGCCGCGGCCGCGGTGCAGAAGAGAGGGATCAAAGTGAAAGCGGAAATTATGATCCCGCTGGTTGGTTTTCCCAAGGAACTGCAGTTGCAGATCGAAGTTGTCAAGCGCGTCGCCGCCGAAGTGGCGAAGGAAAAGAAAACCCGATTCGTCTACCTCGTCGGCACAATGATTGAAGTGCCGCGCGCCGCGCTCGTGGCGGATGAGATTGCCCGGGACGCGGAGTTCTTCAGCTTTGGCACAAACGACCTGACGCAGACCACGCTGGGAATGAGCAGGGATGATTCGGGATCGTTTCTGCCGAAATATCAGGAATTGGAAATCGTGAACAAGAATCCGTTCGCATCGGTGGATCAGACCGGTGTCGGAGCG
>JBDTOW010000859.1:0-2773 GCA_039933075.1 Verrucomicrobiota bacterium
AGCTTTGCTGTTCTTGGCACGAAAGCGGTCGACGAATTCCATCAAGTGCGCGATCTCCCGCTGCTGATTTTTATAAGCGGCCAGAAGCTGTTCCTCCAGCGCCGCACCTTGAACAAGGTAATCCTCGTAGTTCCCCTCGTAACGAATCAACCGCTTCTGCCGGATTTCCAAGATACTGCCGACAAGCTGATTCAAAAACTCGCGATCGTGAGAAATGAGCAGGATGCCGCCGGGATAATTTTTCAAATATCCCTGAAACCAGAGCAGCGCTTCCAGATCGAGATGGTTGGTCGGCTCATCGAGCAGCAGCAAATCCGGCTCCTGCGTCAGCAGCCGCGCGAGATGAGCCCGCATCACCCAACCGCCGCTCATTTCGCGGGCTGGACGATCGAAATCCGACTCGCGAAAACTCAGGCCGGCGAGAATCTTTTTGGCCTTCGATTCGAGTTGATAGCCGCCGAGCTCGTCAAACCGGGAGTGAATGTCGTCATGCGGGTCGATCGCTCCGGCGTGATCCGAGTCCCAGGCTTTAATTTGCTTCTGCAGCCTGGCGATTTCCGGAGTGATAGCCGTCGCCAGTTCCAGCACCGTTTCCGCTCCGGCGGGCGCACTTTCCTGCGGCAAGTAGCCAACCGAAATATTTCGTTCCAAAATGATTTTGCCTTCATCCGGCGATTCGTTCCCCAATATCAGAGAAAAAAGCGTAGACTTCCCCGCCCCATTTGGACCTACCAGACCGATACGGTCTTCACGGTTCACCTGCAAAAAGGCCTCCGCAAACAAGATGCGTCCGCCAAATGCTTTGCTTACTCCGGAAATTGTCAGCATACAAAACAGGCATTTTGCTTGGACGCGGAGCGCGCGGCAAGATTTAAGCCGTTAAATTCTCGCGACAACTTGACGGTAGCCGTGGCCTTCCTATCCGGTTAGCGCCTTCGTCCCCCCGTCGCGCAGACATTCTTGTCCGCGGGTTCACGGTGTTTTCCAACACCGTGTTCCTCGGTTACTTCGGGGACTGGAAAGTCCCCAAAACACGCAGATAAGAATGTCCGCGCTATCCCTATAGTTTTCTCAAGCGGAAAAACCTGGGCGCATTTGCGGTCGGCAAATCCAACGCTTTCATCCCGCGAAGGACTTGTGTGTTTCCCGTCATGGCAGTCCAGCTCGCTGGGCGCAAGTTAAGCGAGGATTCCAGCTCGTACTCAATAAGTGCCGCCGGCCAGGTGATGCGTATCAACTCCTTCAACGCCTCGATCTGAAGCTGCGGGGTTGCCTCCCGCTGGAACCGCAGAGGGAACGTCCTTGTAACCGTTGCTCCGTTTCCGTCCGATGCCGACACGGTAATTGTGTGGTCGCCCTGAGAAAGCGAACTGGCACTCAAAAACAACTCGTTTCCGCTGCCAAGACGTCCGTCAATTCCGGATGTCCACAGCACACGATCATCGGACACGGAACCATCTTCGCGATCAGTGATGCTGGCGCGGAGGACAATCTGTTGAGCTCCGATAACCAACTCGTTTTCACCGGGTGACACCAGCCCTATTTTCGGTGGATGATTCGGCACGATGAAATTGTTGTCCGAGTCGTCCTCGCCCGTATTGAAGCCGTCGCTCGCCTGAACGCGAATCCGGCCTTGCTGAGTCGCCCTGAGAATATCCGGCGAAAGAGTATAGCTCGTCTGCTGCCAGTCCAGGGTCAGAGTTTGCCAGGATTGGCCGCCGTCATCGCTGTATTGAACAAGGTAAGTCAACGGATCGCCATCCGCGTCTTTGGCGTCCCAGCGCAGCGTCACGGGATCATTTGCGAGAACTTCTCCGCCATTTGGCGAAAGCACGTTGATGGTCGGCGCGTTCGCGCTGGCCTTGCGAGTCGCGAGCACCTGACCAGCGTGCAGAACCTCGACCTGGCGAATGGCCGGATCCGCCACGACGGGAATCGCAAAGATGGCGATGGCTCGCGGACCGTTTTCCGGATCGTCGGCTTCGCCAAGACTCGCCGTGAACAGAATGTCTGCCAGCACCGTCCCGACGGCGTCGCGCAGCCGCAGCGTGTATTCGCCTTGAGTTGGGGGCGGCGGCGCAGAGAGCCGCACGCGGAGGACCGAAGAAAGCACCGCGCTGTTTTGGAGGACGTCGATTTCACCGCTGAATAACAGGTAATCAGCGGCGGCGTTTTGCGCGGCTTGCAGAGCCCGGGTGCCCGCGAATCCGCCCGGCGCAAATAAGGAATATTGGCGGAATTGACTTGCCAGAATGTTGAACAGATTAGTGTACGTGTAGGACGAAACCCAACGCAGCGGCCACGTGGCACTGCGACAGTAGCTCATGAGTTCGTGTGTATTCGTTGGGTTCACGACCTGGCTGAACATGGGGCCGTTTTTGAAGATCGAATAGAAATCCAAGCCCCAGATCATCGGGTTGGGTCCTTGGTCCATCGGACCGAGAGTGGGTCGCCGGCCAATTGGCACGTTAAAGAGATTAGGGAAGTCAGGAGCAACGTTGGTTGCCACTTCGCCGCAATATCCCTTTTTTTGTAGCGATGGGTCCAGACCAAGGACTGAGTCCACCGCGTGATGCCTGCCGAGAATATGGGCCAGTTCATGGGCGTGGCGTTCACGGCCAATGCCATAGTCAAGGGTTGGCATCCAGCCGCTGGCAACTTTGCCCGGAATATCGTCAGACAAACCTCCGCCGAGATTGCCCAAAACAAAGCCGTAATACCGCGTCGAGAAGGAAAGGCCGGCAATCGGGAGGTTCGTGATCCCTAAATCGAT
>JBDTOW010000860.1:0-2772 GCA_039933075.1 Verrucomicrobiota bacterium
CCGTCCGCAGCAGTGGAAATCCACTCAAATACAGGGATTTGAACTCGCCACTGTTATGAAAACCAGCCTTAACCTGCTGACGTCTCTCCGGGTCCGCCGCGGCTTTGGGTCGAGCGGTGAACCGGGTCACCTGGACGAATTACGCCAACAACTGGTATCCGCTATACGCTTTTCTGCGCCGCAAAGGCCGCAGCCCGCATGACGCCCAGGATTTGACCCAGGAGTTCTTTGCGCATTTGCTCGAAAGAAATTTTCTCGAAAATGTCGGTTCGCAGAGTGGCAGGTTCCGATCCTTCCTGCTGGCCGCGTTGCAACATTTTCTCTTCGACGAATGGGACAAGACGAGAGCGGCAAAGCGCGGCGGCGGGCAGGCGCTCATTTCCATCGACGATCACAGCGCCGAGGAACTGTATCTGCTCGAACCGGATGCGAGTGCACCGGCGGAAAAGATTTTTGAGCGGCGCCGGGCGTTGACTTTGCTCGCCCAGGCCCTGACGCGACTGCGGGAGGAATTCGTCGCCGCCGGGAGAACCCGCGAGTTCGATCACTTGAAGGTTTTTCTCTCAACCCCTACCACCGATGGCGCCTACGAAGGTGTGGCGGTGAACCTGGGATTGGCTGTCGATACCGTCGCGGTAAAAGTGCATCGTTTGCGCCAACGCTATGGCGAACTCATTCGCTCGGAGATCCCGCACACGGTGGCCAGTCCAACCGACATCGAGGAAGAGTTGCGCCACTTGTTCGATGCCGTCGGGCGGTAGTTGGAAGCCGCACCAATGGACACGAATAACGGAGCGCGGGCTTTCGTCCGCTTCAGTGTTCGAGGCTCCAGAAAGTTTCAAGTATTCGCGCCGCTGGCGGTACGAGCGGCGAAGCGTCGAAAAGGCCGCGCTCCGTTCGCGGTTCCCGTGATTCGTGTTCATTCGAGTCCTTTCGTGGTTGAATTCGTCATGTAATCCTGGGCGACTCTTCCTTTGTAATAGGTAAAGTGTCCGCGCTCCAGCCAGCATGAGTGCAACGCAAACGTGTCCCAAGTGTGGGGCCGCCCTGACCGGCGACGCCTTTGAAGGGCTGTGCCCGGTATGCATGGTTCAAGTCATGCAGGAGTTCCAACGATTGTCTCCGTGACCGAAAAGCCGGGGGACAAGATCGGACGCTACAAGCTGCTCCAAAAAATCGGCGAGGGCGGCTGCGGTACTGTCTATATGGCGGAGCAGGAGGAATCGGTGCGTCGGCGCGTCGCGCTCAAGGTCATCAAGCTCGGCATGGACACCTAGCAGGTCGTCGCCCGGTTCGAAGCCGAGCGCCAGGCGCTGGCTCTGATGGATCATCCGCGGTGGCAGCGCAGCAAAAAGCGGAGGCGGCACAGGTGGCGGAACAGGAGCAACGACTGGCCGCTCAACGCGCGCGCCTGACGGCCGACCACCTCCTTTATGTGGCGAACATGAATCTGGCGCAGCGGGAATTACAAAGCGCGCCTTGGGCTGGTCGGCTTCGATGTACCAGTCGGTATCTACCACGCCTTTAGCATTGTGGAAGATATGAATCACCTTTTGTGCGAGGGCTAGCCGGTTCTCCTCAGTCGGCTCGTAGATTTCGGCCACCAGCGTTTGCAGGACCGGAGGGCGGGGCGGAACTTCGGCGACGGCCACCCGCGCACCGTATTTGGTTGCGATAGCAGCTACGCGCGGACGCACGCGTTTGGCAATATCGTGGCTTTGCGCCTTGCGTTCCGCTTTTGGGACGAGGTTGATTTGCAGATCGGCAACGTGGGCGCCCCGCCGCATGAAATAGTGGCGCACGAGGCCGTTGAAGTTGAAGGGAGCCGCCACACCGGCGTAAACCTGATAGTCGGTCACTTCGGGTTCGACACGAATCGCCGCCGCAATCTCGCGAGCGGCCTGGGCCGTTCGTTCCAGCGCACTGCCTTCGGGCATGTTGAGGATGACTTGGAATTCGCTCTTGTTGTCGAACGGCAGCATTTTCACTTTAACCCAACTGATGCCCACCAACCCCATGTCCACCAGCAGGAGGCCAACGATGCTGCCCAGAAAGGCGTAGCGCCAGCGACGCTGAGCGATAAGTGGCGCCATGAACCGTCGGTAACCCCGGGTAAAGAAGTCTTCCGGATGCTCGAAATGGGAATGCGCCCGGCCATTGGTTCTGCCCTCGGTGAGTGAGGAATATTTTTTGCCCCAGTGCAAAATGCGGATGGAGGCCCACGGCGTCACGATGAAGGCAATGGCCAGGGAGAAGAACATGGCCACACTGGTGCTTCCTGAACGATGCTCGAACATTTTTCGATGAAAATCCAGTGCCGTGACCCTATCCCCACACCTGTCCCCACGGCGGGGATACCCGCTCGTGCTGAACCGTCCTTTGTTCATCGTGGTTTTGTCGTGGTTTGGCTGACTTGCAGCACCCCCGACTTCGGTCGGTTTTATGGCTCGCACGGCGCTGTCTTGGTGGACGCCGTGCTCGCCAAAAACCTCCCTCATCGCTCACGCGAACACGAGTTCACCGCCGGACGGGTTTACACGTTAGGACGGGTAAAAGACACCGGTTGTCCTTTAGACCGAAGACGGGTGAGAACGAGTTTTTGGACGGGTGAGCGCGCTCAAGACTTGGCAGCTTCTTGCCCTGCGGCGACCCCCTTACCCCCGCGCCTCCGGGCTGCGAACTTCCAAGACTTGGGCGGCTGTGGATTGCGCACCGACAGCCGGTTTCCGCGAAGACGGGAAGCGGAAAACCGTCCGCCCGTGCGCACGGGTT
>JBDTOW010000861.1:0-2764 GCA_039933075.1 Verrucomicrobiota bacterium
CAGTGAACCTTTTTACAGTCTATCAGGCGATTATCAGCCCGATGGTTATCTGGTCGTGGCCAAGAGCGTCACAAATCTTCTGGCGAAATACACCGGCCTGACCACCGCGAACACCGTCGGGAATTTTGGCGGCCGTTTGGCAGGCAAAGGCGAACGCATTGTGCTTTCCATGCCCGACGCGCAAATCAACACCAATACTCCCGGCGTCGTCACCACGAACGTCATCTACGTCGTGGCAGACGAAGTGACTTACGCGAGCGGCGGGCGCTGGGGCAACTGGGCCAACGGCGGCGGCAGCAGCCTGGAGTTGATGGACCCGCGCGGCAATCATCGGCTCCCCTCCAACTGGGCCGACAGCGACGAAACCGCCAAGGCCCCGTGGACAGCCATTCAGGCCACAGGCGTGCTAAGCCTCGGCTCGAGTCGGAGCAGTTCCCCCATTGATCGTCTGGAGGTTTCTTTGCTGGGTGAAGGGGAATGCCTGCTCGACGACGTCGAGGTCATCGGCCCCGACGGAATAAATCTGGCGGCGAATCCTGGGTTCGAAACAGGGATCACCGGTTGGACGCCGCAAGGCAATCACGTGCGTTCAACCCTCGAAGATACCGAAGGATATAACAGCTCTCGATCGCTGCATGTCCGGGCCAGTTCGCGCGGAGACACCGGTCCGAATCGTGTGCGCACGCCGTTAACGAGCGCGCTGGCCAATGGCCAAACGGTCACGGTCCGTGCCCAGGCGCGTTGGCTGCGGGGCTGGCCTGAACCGCTCCTGCGCATCGATGGGAATTATTTCGAGGCCACTGGCAAAATGACGTTGCCTACGAATCTGGGGACACCGGGCGCCCGCAACAGCCGCGCGGTTGCGAATGCCGGTCCCGCGATTTATTCCGTGACACACCATCCGGTCGTGCCCGCCCCCAACGAACCCGTCGTCGTGACGGCACAGGTTCACGATCCCGACGGGTTTTCGACGCCGCGCCTGGTGTATCGGCTCGATCCTTCCCCGACCGCGGTCACGGCCGATATGACCGATGACGGTACCGGCGGTGACGCCGTGGCCGGCGATGGGATTTACAGCGCGACAATCCCCGGCCAGTCCGCCGGCACGTTGGCGGCATTCCATTTGAGTGCCGCTGACGCTGCTTCGCCCGCCGCCACGAGTGTCTTCCCGAACGATGCGCCCACGCGAGAGTGCCTGGTGCGTTTCGGGGATCCCGTGCCGGCGAGCAGCTTCGGCACTTACCGCCAATGGTTCACGCAGAGCGCGGTCAACAACTGGATCAACCGGCCCGTGCTGAGCAACGAGCGAGTGAACGGGACGTTTGTTTACGGGAATTTTCGCGCGATTTACAATTTCAGTTCGCGCTACGCCGGCAGCCCGTATCACCAGGGCTTCAACTCGCCGCTAGGCAACTGTCATTACTCCATCGAGATGCCGTCGGACGACCTGGTGCTCGGCACAGAAAACTTCAATAAAGTCCACGCGCCGGGCAATGGGCCGTTCGACGATAACACCAGCCAGCGCGAGCAAACCGCCTACTGGCTGGCGCGAAAGCTGGACTTGCCATGGAATTATCGGCGTTACGTCAGCATGTACGTGAACGGTAATCGCCGGGGCCAAGTGATGGAAGATTCCCAGACGCCGGGCTCGGATGTGGTCGAACAGTACTTCCCGGACGACGCCGACGGCGATCTCTACAAGCTTCAGCCGTGGTTTGAATTCGATGATGGCTCCACGGGCAACACCGGCTTCGACAATAAATCCTGGATCACGCTGAACAATTACGTCAGCGAAGGCGTGAAAAAACTCCCTCGTTACCGCTGGAACTTTCTCAAGCGCGCCGCGCGTCAAACCGCCAACGATTACTCGAACACTTTTCAACTGGTAGATACAGCGAACCTTCTCGTGCCCGGAGATTACACGGACAACATGGACGCCATTGTCGATACCGACGAGTGGATGGGGATCTTCGCCGTCGAGCATGCCAGCGGCAACTGGGACAGCTTCGGCTATCGGAATTCGCAAAATATGTATGGCTACAAACCGCAGCGCGGCAAATGGACCCTCCTGATTTGGGACTACAACATCGTCCTCGGCAACAGCGGCTCGGATGGCCCGAATGGGAACAACTTGTTTAACATCTCGCTCAACAACCAGGACCGCGGCGCGATGGCGCGTTTCTACAACGACCCGAAATTCCGGCGCGCCTACCTGCGCGCGCTCGAGGAACTCGCCGACGGTCCGATGCAGAGCTTCAATGTCGATCCGGTGATGGACGCCAAATATGATGCCTTCGTGGCCAACGGCCTGACGGTAACGGCGCCGACGGCGGTCAAAACCTGGATCGCCACGATGCGCCAGTCGCTGCTCTCCGCCGTGACCGCACAGAGCGGAAACCCACTCTTTGTCATCACCAGCAACGGCGGCGGCGAGTTCAGCACCGGCCAGAATCTGGTGACGCTGGAGGGCACCGCGTCCGTGGAGGTCAAGACCATCAAGGTCAACGGTGTCGCTTATTCCCCGCGCTGGACGGCGGTCACGGCCTGGACTCTGCAAGTACCAATCCAGCCCGGCGCCAATGTGCTGGCCGTGAAAGGATTCGATCGCCACGGAAATGCCGTCGCCAGCGCGCAGGCTAACATCACGGTGACGCATACGGGAACGAGCGCCGCGCCAGAGCAATCGCTGGTCATCAATGAAATCATGTATAATCCAACCGCGGCGAATGCGTCGTTTGCCGAAATCCACAACACGTCGGCAAGT